>NZ_CBDTNW010000122.1:0-32308 GCF_965361815.1 Rubneribacter sp. | reverse complement strand
TGGCCCTCATCAGCAACGCCGTGCCCGCCGCCAGCGACATCCTCGTGCTGTCGATGGACCAGGCGGCGGCGCTGGCCGCGGCCACCTCGGCCATGGGCGCCATCTCGGCGTTCAACGGCCTGGGCAAGTTCGGGCTGGGGCTTATCTGGGACAAGCTGGGCTACCGGCGCGCTTTCGTCATCATCTCGCTGGTCTACGCCGCGGCGATGGCCCTGTGCTCCGTGGCCGTGGTCACGAGCAGCCTGCCGCTCATCGTGGCCGGGTTCGTGCTCCTGGGGCTGTCCTACGGCGGGTCCATCTCGTCCTCGTCGGCGGTCACGGGCAGCTTCTTCGGGCCGAAGAACTACAGCATGAACTACGCCTGCATCACCTGCCAGATGATCGTGGCCTCGGCCATAGGCCCCACCATCGCCGGCGCCTTCAAGACCGCAACCGGCAGCTACCTGGGTGCCTACCTGGTGTTTCTGGCCTTCGCCGTGGCCGCGCTGCTGCTGCAGTTCGTGGTCAGGCGGCCCAAGGACGCCGAGGCGGCCCCTGCCGGGGAGGCCTCGCCCGCCTCGGAGTAGGCGCTCGGCCCTGTCCGACCCCCTAACCGTCTGCGGGGGAGCGCCCCATGCGCTCCCCCGCCTCCTTGAAGGAGGACGTCCATGATCAAACGAGAGACGCTCATCATGTCGGGGATCCTCGCCGTGTCGATAGCGGCCGTCGCCGTTGTCGCCGCCCTCATGGGAGGGGTTCCCACCTGGCCGGGGTACTTCCTCGTGCTCCTGTTCTTCCTGGGAAAGTGCGAGCGCCTGGCCGACCTCAAGGACGTGGGATGCGGCGGCGCGGTGGGCATCGTGTGGTCGCTTGGCTGCTCGCTGGCCATCGGAACCCTGGCTCCCGCGCTCGGGCAGCCGGCGGCGCTCGGCATCGTGCTGTTTGCGAGCATCTTTTTGCTCGCCGCGCTGGGAGACGTCTGCCCCCTGCTGTTCAACAACTACGCGTTCGTGTACTACCTCATCGCCGCGCTGTTCGCGGAGCAGGCCACGCTCGCGTGGCTGGCGTCGCTCGTAGGGTTCGGGGCGCCGTTCGCGCTCATGGTGTTCGGCGGCAAATGGCTGCTCATCGACCGTCCCGCTCAACGGCGCGACTCAAACGGCCCGCTCACGGTCACGCGGCTTTAAGCCCCCCCCCCGCGTCTGCACCGGGGTCGCGCCGCGCCGGCCCTGCTGCTCTTGGGGCCGAGGCTTGTGCGCGGCCCCAAACGCCCTCTGCGTCTTCTTCCTCAGGCGCTGGCGGCTCTTCATCCATCTCACCATCTGGCACATCGTCGCCAAGCAGTAGTCTTGGTCGCTGTCGAAGGCGATCTCCGACAGGAACCGCTTGATCTCCTTGAGCCGGTGCCTCACGGTGTTGTAATGGACGCCCAGCGCCTCGGCCGCCTGGTTCACCTGCTCGTCGCATTCGGCGTACGCGACCAGCGTCTCGAACAGCATGCTGCCGTGCCGTTTGTCGTAGCGCTGCAATCCCCCGAGCGCGTCATCGACAACCTGGTTGAACGCATTGCTGTTCTTGGGATTGAGCAGTATGGAGAAGATGCCCAACCGGTCGAAGCGGTAAAGCGCGTTCGGCTTGCGGTCCGCAACGGCGAAGCACAGCGCCGAGAGCGCCTCCTGGTAACTGCGGTAAAGGTGGAGCACGATGTTCTTGCCCGTGCTCACCCCCGCATGCAGCGAGATGCCCGGTTCAAGGCGCTTCAGCTCCATGGCCGTCCGCCCGAACGTCTCCGCCACGCGCCTGCGAAACGCATCTTCGTCCTCGTCATCGTCCTGCAGCATGACGATAGCCTTGGTATCGAGGACCGAGAACCCGTATTCCACCTCGGCCGCCGCCCGCGCCTTTACGAAGGCGTCGTCGCCTATCCCGCCGGGCGCCCACATCGCCACAACCGCCGCCTTCTGCTTGATGTCCCACCCTAGCGAGAGCATCCTGCTTTTCGCCGTGCTTGCGTCCTCGGTCCCGATGGCAAGGTTCTTCAGGATATCGTCATCGAACACATAACTCGTGCCATACGCCTCTGTACGGAATATCTCATAGGTGATCGCATTGATGATCTGCGTCGGCGAAGGCCTCTCCCCCACCAAGATCACCGGAAAGCCCACCTTGTCCGCAACGTCGAGCATCTCTTGGGGGATGGTCGACAAATAGCGGTTCTTCTTGAGCGCGATACCGGCCACGCGCTGCCCTTTGAGCCGCTTGACAAGCTGCGGAAGAGGGTTCGGATAGTGCGCGAGCGCCCGTGCGTTGGTGAGGATGATGGTGTCGCCCGTGACGAACTCGACGCTGTCGTGGCTCTCCATGAGGGCGATGCCGCGCACCGGATTCGCCAAGCCGTCCTCGCCGGCGATGACGGCGGAGTCACGCATGACGGGCAACATAAGGATGTCGCGAACAGTGATGCTCATATGAACACGCTCCCCCTGTGACGACCTGCGCTTATGTTATTTTACACCCGGCACGTCAACCCGGCAACAAAGCGGCGCCGGCCGGTGGAAACAAGAGGCGGGCGGAAGGTGCGCCAAAGCGCTCCCACCCCGCCCGCCGCCTCGCCCCAAAACGCAAAAAGCGGGCCGGTCGCAACGACCGGCCCGCCTGCCAAACGCTATAGAATCCGAAGGGCTATTCCGCAGCCTCGGAAGCGGCGGCCTCCTCGGCGGGAGCCTCCTTCTTCTCGGCCTTCTTCTTGGCCGGCTTCTCCTCCACCTGGATGGACTCGTCCACCTCTATCTCGAAGCCCAGGTCGGCCGCAGCGGCCTTCATGGACAGGGAGATGCGGCGACGCTCGGGGTTGATCTCCATGACCTTGACCTTGACCTCCTGGCCGGTCTTCACAACCTGGGCCGGAGTGTCAATGTGACGCATGGCCATCTCGGAGATATGCACCAGGCCCTCGATGGACTGGCCCAGCTCGATGAACGCGCCGAACGGCACGATCTTGGTCACCTTGCCGTCCACGATGGAACCCACCGGGTAGCTCTCGACCAGCTTGATCCACGGATCCTCCGTCGTCTGCTTGAGGCCGAGCGAGATGCGCTCACGCTGCAGATCGACGTCCAAGACCTCGACCTCCACCTCGTCGCCCACCTTGACAACCTCGGAGGGATGGTTGACGTGGTTCCAAGACAGCTCGGAGATGTGCACCAGGCCGTCGATGCCGCCCAGGTCCACGAAGGCGCCGAAGTCCACGATGGAGGAGACGGTGCCCTTGAGGCGCATGCCCTTGGAAAGCTTCGCGAGGATCTCGGCGCGCTCGTTCTTGCGGCCCTCCTCAAGCAGCACGCGGCGGGAGAGCACCACGTTGTTGCGGTTGCGGTCCATCTCGATGACGCGGGCCTCGATCTCGGTGTTGAGGTACATGTCGAGGTCCTTGACGCGGCGAAGGTCCACCAAGGAGGCAGGCAGGAAGCCGCGCAGGCCGATGTCGAGGATGAGGCCGCCCTTGACCACTTCGATGACCTCGCCCGTGACCACTTCGCCGGCCTTGAACTTCTCCTCCACGCGGATCCAGGCGCGCTCGTACTCGGCGCGCTTCTTGGAAAGGATCAGACGGCCGTCCTTGTCCTCCTTCTGGAGCACGAGGGCCTCGATCTTCTCGCCCAGCTCAACGATGTCGGACGGATCGGCGTCCTTGCGGATGGACAGCTCGCGGGAGGGGATGACGCCCTCGCTTTTGAACCCGATGTCCACGAGCACCTCGTCGCGCTCGATCTTGACGACCGTGCCGTCAACCAGATCTCCCTCGTCGAACTCGGTCAGCGTGCCGTCGATCATCGCGTTCATCTGCTCGTCGGAGATGTCCTCGAAGTCGATGACGGACGTGTTCTTGATGTCGGTCAAAACGGACCCCTTTCAATTCCTTCTCGTCGGGGACCCTTCGCCATGATTGATTGCTAACAAAACCATGTTCGCTTGTGCAAGCGGCCTGCCTGTTCAGCTGCGCAACAAAACATGTCTCGGGGGCCTACATTACCGTACGCCTGCAGGATCGTCCTACAAGCCGCATCAGTATAGCATGCCAACGCGCGCTCTTTATGCTCTTTTTGCCCGCGCGCATGAGATTTTCAACCCGCCAGCCCCCGCCGGCCCCCGTCGGGCGCTACTCGCTTTGCGCCGCCCTGCGGCACGCCTCGCACACGCCGCCGAACACCACTTCCTCGCTCTCTATCGAGAAGCCGTGGGCGTCCACCACCCGAGCGGCGATGTCCATCTGCGGCATCTCGATGTCGAACACGCCGCCGCACACGCGGCACGTGGCGTGGTAATGCGGGTTCATGCGGAAGTCGTAGCGGTCGGCGCCGTTGGGAACCTCGACGCGGGTCACCTCGCCGCGGTTGGCGAGCACGCCGAGGTTGCGGTACACCGTGGCGCGGGAGATGTTCGGATGCTTCTCGCGCACCGCTTCGTACACGTCGGCCGACGTGGGGTGGCAGCGCAGGGACCGCACCGCCTCCAGCACGAGCGCGCGCTGGATGGTGTTGCGCGTGGTCGGACGTTCCTGTTTGTCGATTGTCTTGGATGCCATGTATGCCTCTTGCCGTGTCATAACCGTATCGTAGATTAAATAGGATTATATATCGTTAACGGCAAAAGGCAAGATGCACGCCGCCCGCCGGCCCGAAGAGGCCGGGATCGCCACACGTCGGCCATACGTCGCACACGCGTCCTCCATCTCAGGCCGTCACACGGCCCCTCCCCCCGTCTCGCCGGTGCGGATGCGCACCACCTGCTCCACCGGGAAGATGAATATCTTGCCGTCGCCCACCTCCCCGGTGCGCGCCGTCTTCTGGATGAGGTCCACCAGGGCGTCCACCTGCCCGTCGTCCACCACCAGCTCGAACTTCACCTTGGGAATCGTGTTCAGCAAAACCTCCGTCCCGCGGTAGAACTCCTTCCATCCGTGCTGGTGCCCGCATCCTTGCACCTGCGAGATGGTCATGCCGGACACCTGGGCGGCGAACAGCGCCTCTTTGAGCGGCTCCAGCTTCTCCGGTCGAACGATGGCCGTGATCTTCTTCATGGCTTGGTTCCTTTCGCCTCAAGGTTTGCGCTAGTCAAGTCCCACATAGGCCGGATACGCGCTCTCGCCGTGCGCGGCCACGTCAAGGCCCTGGGCCTCTTCCTCCGTGCTCACGCGCAGGCTCCCTCCAAACAGGGCCTTCACGACAAGTGCGATCACGACGTCGGCCGCGCCCACGAACGCGACGGTCACCAGGATGCCGAGCGTCTGGCTTATCAGAAGCGACGGGTCGCCTGTGTAGAGCAGGCCGCCGAAATCGGTCCACGACAGCTCGGGCACGCAGAACAGGCCGGTCAAAAGGCCTCCCGTCACGCCGCCGACCGCATGGCACCCGAACGCGTCAAGCGCGTCGTCATACCCTATCCTTTTCTTGAGCGCCGAGATGAAAAAGTAGCATACCGGCGACACCGCAAGGCCCATGACGACCGCCGCCCACGGCTCCACAAAGCCCGCGGCCGGCGTGATGGCCACAAGCCCCGCCACCAGGCCGGTGGCCGCGCCGACGAGCGTGGGCTTGCCCGCGCGCACGCGCTCCACCACGAGCCACGACACAAGCCCCGCCCCGGACGCCACCACGGTGTTGACGAGCGCAAGAGCGGCCACCCCGTCCGCATCGAACGCCGATCCCGCGTTGAACCCGAACCATCCGAACCACAGAAGCGTCGCGCCAAGCGCCACGAACGGCACGTTGTGCGGACGGTAGCTCATCACGCCGAAACCCTTCCGCTTGCCCGCCATCAGGCAGAGCACAAGGCCCGTGAGACCGGACGAGATGTGCACGACATCGCCGCCCGCGAAATCGAGCGCACCTATCATGTCGCCTATCAGGCTGCCCTCGCCGCCCCACACCATGTGCGCAAGCGGCGGGTACACGACCACGGTCCACACCGCCAAGAACGCGCACACCGCGCCGAACTTCATGCGGCCGGCCACCGCGCCGGTGATGATGGCCGTGGTGATCATGCAAAACGCCATCTGGAAGGCGATGTCCACCATGCCGGGGTATGCGGCGTCGGCGGTTTCGCCCGCGGCCTCGGCGAGCATCCCCTGCACGCTTCCGAGAAGCCCGATTTGGTCGAGGCCTCCGAAGAAGGGGCACGACCCGTCCCCTCCGTACGCGAACGACCATCCGCACGCCGTCCACGTGATCCCCACGATGCCGATGGCCGCGAACACCATCGCCATCGTGTTGACCACGTTCTTGCGGCGGCTCAAGCCTCCGTAGAAAAACGCCAGCCCCGGCGTCATCAGAAAGACGAGCATCGCGCACACCAGCATGAAGCCCGTCGAGCCTGCATCGAACATGTTCCTGCCTCCTTTTCGCTTCGTTTCGCTTCCTCGCCTCGATCATGACAGGCTTCGGGCCGGCGCGGGGCGGGATGCGCCAAAGTTAATGCGCTCGGAAAACGATGGCAACAAACAGGAAGCACAAGCGTTACACTACGGAAACACGCAAACGAAAGGCAGGCTGCATGGACGTTGAATTCATCCCGGTGGAATCCGACGACGACCGCGGGCGCTTAGCGGCGCTGGCCGACGAGATATGGCACGAGTACTGGCCGGCGCTCATCGGCGCGGAGCAGACCGACTACATGGTGGAGCGGTTCCAAAGCCTGCCCGCCATCGAGCGCGACATGCGCGAGCACGGCTACGAGTACTGGCTTTTGCGCGCCGTGGAGGGCGGGCGCATCGTCGGCTACACGGGCGGGCGCACGGAGCCTGAGACGAACCGCTACTTCATCTCGAAGATCTACCTGCGCGCGCCCGAACGCGGACGCGGCTTCGCCTCCCAGACCGTCCGCTTTTACGAGGACCTGTGCCGAAACCGCGGGCTTGTGTCCATGTACTTGACCGTGAACAAGCACAACGACCTGGCCATCCGCGCCTACAAAGGCAAGGGGTTCGCCACCATCGACGCCGTGGAAACCGACATCGGCGGCGGCTTTGTCATGGACGACTACATCATGGAGAAACGCATCGGGTGACGGCGCGGGGGCGCTTCCGCCGTCAAGCGGGCGCGCGGCGGCGAAATTGCGCGACGCGCGACCTGCCTCACGAGAAGGGCGTTGCCGGCAAACCTCGCCGACAACGCCCGAAACCCATCCGTCAAACGCGGTCGGGACTTTTCGTTGCACGCCCTACTGTGCATCCCAGCTATCGCGACCGGCTATCTGCTGCACGCAATAACGACCGAACGACATAGCGCCGCCCATGCTCACGCCCGATGCGTTGATGGCGCGCCGCGTCCCCGGAACGCAGCCCATATTGCAGTAATCGGAGATGTTCCCCGCCACGTGCAACCGGGGAATGACGTTGCCGAACACGTCGACAACCTGGCATCCTTGCGACACGTCCTGGCGTATGCCGCCGTACGTGACGCCCATGGCGGGAGTGGTCTTGAACGCATAGAACGGAGGGGTGTCCAGGGCAGGCGGAGTGGCGCCCGTTCCCGACGTGTGGGCGCGGCCGAAAACCGAGTCCACCCCGTCATCCAAAACATCGGCGTTGTAGCTTTCAACCGTCGAAACAAGCGCCTCGGGAGGAACCTCCATGAGAGCCGCCAGCTCCTCAAGCGTGTCTGCCTGAAGCAGAAGACCCGTCTCCTCCGCTTTATGATGATCGTAGTAGGCGGATTCGTTGTCGGTGTACTCGACCGCGATGTCGTTGTCCCACACCTGGTAGCACACCGCATCGGTCTGCTGCAAAAGCTCCTCCCACACATTGGTGTAGCCGCGCGACTCGTCCACGAAGCGCCGCCCCTCCATGTTGACCAAGATGGCGCCTTGGTGGTACATGGCGGTTGCGTCGGTGGGGCTTCCGTCCGGGTGCAACGTCGAGAGCATGGCGCAGTAGCTCATATGGCGGGTGCTCGCCCCCACTTCCATCGCCATCTGGATGCCGGAGCCATCCTGCCCGGGCGAGCAGGAGAAGAACGGAAGCTCGTGGATGACCGGCCCGAAGTTCCAGTCTTCGAGCATGTCCAGGTTGAGCGTGTAGCCGCCCGAGCACAGCAGGACTCCCTTGTTGGCCTTGTAATAGACCTCCCGTCCCTCTTCGCCCGCCACGACGCCGACGATCTGCCGAGAGACAGGGTCTTGGACAAGATGGTTGACATGCACGTTGAACTGGATGTCGGCTCCCGAAGCCTCGGCCGCCGCCTGCAACGCCGAGATGACGTCGCCAGGGGTCACATGGTGCTCTCGCGGACGCGAGTGCCCGTTGCTCTGGATCAGCCCGTCCTCTTTGAATTCCACACCCAGGCCGGTCAGCCATTCGTATAGGCCGGAGTTCAGGTCGCACAGCAGGCGCACGTAGTCGTCGTAATAGTCGTTCGCAAACCACGCGCACAGGTCCTCGTACATGATGTCCGCGCTATCCTCTATCCCCTCCTGCTCCTGAAGAGGCGATCCCGGAATGGCGATGCCCCCTCCGCAGATTGCGCTGTTGCCGCCTGCGATAGCCTGCGACTCCAAGATGATGATGCTCATCCCTTGCTCTCCCGCTTCAACGCCGGCGGCAAGACCCGCCCCTCCGGCGCCCACGGCGATGATGTCCGCTTCGTAATCCCACTCATCAGGCACCCACGACGTCCGTGCGGCACCGGACGAGGGCGCGCTCTGCGCCGCGCATCCGGCAAGACCGCCAAGGGCCGTCATGCCGCCAAGGGCCACGCCCCCTTTCAGAAAACCCCGCCTGCTCATCGACGCAACCTTCGCAGCGCGTCCCTTCGAACGTTTCTCCATCGCAATCCTCCTTATTCTTCCGATGTTCGCGCAAAAGCGAACCGGCGACTTGCGGAAGCCCGCCTGGCACCTTGCGCCAGTACACCTTACGAGCGTCCTCGTCCGTCGACACTCCCACGTTCAAGGGGAAATGCGGACAAGCCCGCGAAACCGCATCCCACGATCGGGGTGGTTCTGGAAAATCGCGCGAAAAACCAGGCGCGCACCGGTGGCAAACGAACTCGTGCTGCGATATGGTGATGCAAGGGGAAACGATCGCGCGAAGCAACGATGGGCGCTCGATTCAAGGAGGAGACGCATGTCCACGAGCGAGAAAGCACGCCTTGCCTTTTCCGTCCTCCGATGCGAGGCGCCCGTCGAATGGGTGCCGCTGCTTGCCTTGGCGGCTCCCCAATCTTGGATCATCCTCATGCTCAACGCGCTTGAGCCCTCGGCGCCGTTCGCTTACGAATGCTTCTTCCTCGCCGAAGGAGCGTCTTTGACCGCAGCCCTCGCCGTCTTCCTCTTGCAGCCCAAGGCCCTCTCCCGCACTTCCGTCCTGCCATGGCCGCTCATCGCAGTCCTGTGCTTGTCACTGCCCCTCGCCGTGCTCGCCCCGAGTTCGCTTGGAGCGGGAGCCTCCTTTGCCGGAGCGATTTTGGGAGGCTGCTCGCAAGCCATGTGCTTCCTGCAGTGCTTCATCATGTACAGTCGCGTGAGTGCGAGGCGGCGAATAACCTTCATTCTGCTCTCTTTCGCGCTGGCCCCCGTTGCGCGCATCCCCCTTGAGCTTATCCCCGCAGAAGCGTCCTCTCTGATTGGCGCGCCCTTGCCCGCCATCTGCTTTGCCCTGTGCGAAGTCCACGGGAAGCACGCGCCCGGCAACCCGCCGGATGAAAATCCGAGAAAGCACGGCAAGGAGAGCGCCCGGATGTTCGCTTTGCTGGGCTTTATCGCCGTGGTGGCGGGAGCCTCCATCGGAAGCAGCAACATCCCCATCCAACCTTACGCGAGCAGCCCCGCAGTGGCGACAGTGGGGCTGATCTTCCATGTTGGCCTGCCCCTGCTCCTGCTTCTCCTCGTTCGCCGCCTTGAAAACATCGGCCTCGACCACCTGTGTCAGATCGCGCTCGCCGCAGCTTGCTTTTCGCTCGTCGCCATCTCCCAGCTCAACAGCCTTATGCCGAGCGCCGTTTTGGCCGCAGTGTCCGACTTCATCCATTACTTGGCGCTGGCGATATCCTACACCGTGCTTGCGACCATCGCCGACCGAACCGCTGCGCATCCCGCAATCGTGTTCTGCGCCGGATGGGCGCCCTACATCCTCGCGGATTCGGCCGGCATGTTGATAGCCAGGGCCCATGGAGCCCCTTACGGGTCGCCAGCCGTATCCGCGGCCCTGTACCTTTCCTGCTTCGCCGCAACCGGCATCGCGGTCATGCTCAACGTGCGCTATGGAACGGACCTGCGCCTGTTCGGGCCATCCTCAACCGGAAAAAACGACGACGCAGCGCCCAACGCAGCGCGCGCAAACCTTGAGCGCCGCAAAGCGGTGCAGGACAGATACGGCCTCACTCCGCGGGAGGTCGAGGTCATGATCTACATCAGCAAGGGATATTCGAAAAGCCACATTGCCGAGAAGCTGTTCATCTCCCAAAACACCGTAAGGGACCATGCGAAGCACCTTTACGCGAAACTGGGAATCCACAGCCGCAACGAGCTGCTCGAGTTGCTGGACTCCAACAGCGATCAGGCGTGAAGTCAGCGAGTCCATGCGCAAGCACGCGCCCTTAAAAGCGCCCGGGCCACCGCTTGACGCCTCGCACGCAAGCGTGCGTGCCGCGCGTCAGAAGCACATGAGGAACAGATGCGTGAACAAAAACGCCAGCAAGCCGCAGCCGGGGAAGGTGAGCACCCAGGTGAGCACCATTCTGCCCGCAAGGCCCCATTTCACGTTGCGCAGGCTCTTCTCGGCCCCCACGCCCATGATGGCCGTGGTCTTGGTGTGGGTGGTGGACACCGGCAGGCCCGTGAACGTGGCAAGCCCGATGCAGAAGCAGGCGGACAGGCAGGCGGCGAAGCCTTGGTACTGCTCCATCTTCACCATCTCCATGCCCACCGACTTGATGATCTTCTTGCCGCCCACGGCCGTGCCAAGGCCCATGGTCAGCGACACCAGCAGGATGAGCCACAGGGGAAACACCACATCGGAGTAGGCGGCGCCGTCCATGGCAAGCATGATGCCCAGCATGCACAGCGAGAGGAACTTCTGCCCATCCTGCGCGCCGTGCAGCACGGCCACGCCGGCGCCCGAGACGATCTGCGCCCACTTGAAGAAGTGGTTGGCGCGCGCCCGCTCCGCCCCGCGGCATACCACTTTGATGAGCCGCGTGAACAGCCATCCCGTGCCGAACCCGAGCACCGTGGAGATGACCAGGCCGTAGACGACCTTCATCCACTCGGCCCCGTTCACGCCGCCCAAGCCCCCCTGCAAGGCGATGGCCGCGCCGGTGATGCCGGCGATGAGGGAGTGGCTCTGCGACGTGGGTATGCCGAAGTACCACGCCGCCACGCCCCACACGATGATGGCCACCATGGCCGCGGCCAGCGCGACGAGCGCGGCGTGGTTGTTGCCCCCGAAGTCCACCATCTTGAAGATGGTGGCGGCCACCGCCGACGAGACGGCCGTGATGGCCACCAAACCGACGAAGTTGCACACCGCAGCCATGGCGATGGCGGGCGTGGGCCTCATGGCCTTCGTGCCCACCACCGTGGCGATGGCGTTGGGCGCGTCGGTGGCCCCGTTGACCACCGTGGCTCCCAACGTCAGCAAAACGATGATCGCAAGAACGGGGTCGCTGCAAAACGCAGCGACGAACGCACCGAGATCGTAGTCCATGCGAAGCCCCCTCGTCGGAAAACACCGTGCACACACGCCAGAAGAACAATATCAGGACTTCGCAAAGTTGCAATCAAGTTTTTGTAAAATCCTGCCGCCAAGGCGCAAACTCTCCGCCCAACCACCGTTGATGCGACGCGCCCAGCGCACGCGGAAAACACGCGAAACGCAGGGCGCAGGCGCGTCTCAACATGTTCAAAAAGCCAGAAGCTGCGACACTTTCCAATATGGCGCCGCACGACCGCGGCTTGTATCCGCTTCCACGTTGCCGCCGTACACCACCGCGCATTCCGTGGGGTCAAGGCCAAGCTCATGCTGGGCGATGTCGACCAAAGCAGCGAAATGCTTGCTCCTATACGTTATTCCCGATTTAACCTCCAAAGCCCTCACCGCCCGCAACCCGCGCTCCACCACGAGGTCGACTTCCCGCCCGCCGGCATCTCGCCAGAAGGAAAGCTGCGGTACGCGCCCGCGCGCGTAGAAGCTTTTGAGCACCTCGGAAACCACAGCCGCCTCGAAAAGATGCCCGAAGTATTCGCTGTCACGCACATCTTCGACGGCTTCAAGCCCTATGAGGCTGCATGCAAGCCCCGTATCAAGAAAATACAGCTTCGGACGCTTCACCAAACGCTTCCCGCGGTTTGAGAAAAACGGCTGCAGAAGGTAAACAATGTGGCTCGCCTCGAGAACGGACAACCAACCGCGCGCCGTTTTCACATCTACGCCGCAGTCCGAAGCAAGGGCGGTCACGTTCAGCTGCTCTCCGCATCGCAGGGCGCATAGTTGCAAAAAACGCTTGAAAGCCGTCAAGCTGCGCACGCCCAGCTCTTCCCGAACGTCACGTTGAAGATACGTCTCAATGTACCCGGGGAAAAACTCGCTTGGCTCCAATTTGCTATCGTAAATGCGTGGATAGCCACCTCGCCAAACCCATGCAGCCGCATCCACCGGCATCAGCTCCGCATCGAACAATTCACTGCACGACAGGGGCAGAAGCGTGAAAAGCGCAACGCGCCCCGCAAGCGATTGGCCCACCGCCTTGGATAGGAGGAAATTCTGAGAACCCGTGACGACGAACCTTCCCGGCTCGTTGCCGGAATCAACCGTTTCCTGCAGATAGGAGAACAACTCCGGTACGCGCTGCGCTTCATCGAAAATCACTTTGCCAGCGTGACGGCCGAGAAAACCACGCGGATCGTCGTTGAACAAAGAACGGACATCGGGGTTTTCAAACGAAACGTATTCGTATGAAGGGAAGGCGTTTTTCGCAAGTGTGGTCTTGCCGCTCTGGCGCGGACCGGTGATGGACACCACGGGAAATTTTCCCGCCTGATCCTTAACGCACGCCTCGGCGTCTCGCAAAATCATGGTCGTCTCGCTTTCCGCTGCCTTACGACAACTCGTCCTCCCTGTTTTATCGGTATTATATTCCCTGTTTTGCAAGAAATCTATTCCCTGTTTTGCATGACTCGCATTCCCTTTATCGCAACTGCTACAGCTTGCACTTTATCAAGGAGGTGGCTGCACCGTTTGACGAAGCGCGGTTTGAAAAAACCGATAGACGCTGCAACGGTTCGTCTTGCTCATGCGAATATACGGACGAGGTCGGCGGAACTTGAGAGGCGGAAAGGGGACGACGGTTGGATAGGGAAGCGCGTTGGGTGCGCGCCGTACAGAGGCGCGGGCCACGGCGGCGGAGAAGCTCACACGTACGAACGCAGCGCCGAACACGGTGCCCCCGGCGTGCCCAACGCCGCCAACGCCGCGGCAAGCGCACCGCCCGCCGCCTCCGACCTGCCCGCCTGGAGCAACCCACCGCTGTCCGTCGTCACAGGAGCGCCGTTCGGCATGTGGGCGTTCACGCAGCCGCTGTACCTGCGCGAAACGCTTCCCGGCACCGGGCAGGTCGCCCCCCGCGGCATGGAAATCGCCGCGGTCGCCATGATGCTGGCAGCAGCCCTCATCACCAGCGTCTTGGCCTACAACCCCAAACGCATACAACAGCAAGCCTCGCGACAAAGCTAGTTGGCACACGCATCTGCAGAGCACGGGCTTGGTTCTTGCCCGCACTCAACAAACAAACCCCTCGCGCTCAACAAACATGGGTTCACCAAGAAAGCGTACCCCTTTATGGGCGAATGTGCTATCATGCAATCAAGCGGTGCCCCGCACCTCCGGGCAGCATCGTTTGTTAGGTTAACCCCGCAAGCTCTGGACTGGCAGCGGGGTTTTTCCTTGCTTGGACACTGTTCGCATCACCCCCTTCCAGCCAGCATCGCCCTGCACCGACTACTTATGGCGCTGGCTTATGCCGACGATGCCGAGAACGACAGAGAACACAGCGCAAAGCGCGATGACGGTCTGTGCGTCCATGGGCGGCACCTCCTTTCGGAGCTGCCCGAGGGCGGCGAAGCACCGCCGGGGCCATTGTAGCACGCGGGGAACCTCCTCCTTTATCAAGATATGCAGTTCGCCCCTCATTTGCAAAATATATAGTTTGAACTGGTGATATTATAAAATGTATACAAATGATGACACATATGCTGATAGCGGTTTTCGACTGCGCTCATCATCGTGAGGATATACGACAATTGCGAGAAACCCTCGAAGAAAGAACGCATTGCGCTTATCTTCGCAACCGCATCCCTCGCATGCGTTCAAAACCAAAGAGGGGTCTCGTCAAGGCAAGCGCACACCAAGGCCAAGACGAAGCCAACCTACACGCGCCCCAGGCGGCAAGGGCAGAACCCTTGCCTTACGTTCGACCAGCTGATATTTTCGCAGTAACCGCTACGCCAGTTTGTCGCCGGCTCCTTTGCCGAGCGTGACGGAGCAGACGTCTTCCATGTGGATGCAGCGCACGTCTTTGTTGGTGAAGTCGTAGCCCATGCCCGACAGAATTTCCTTCGCTTGCGTGAAACGCCTAAAAGCATAGGTCGGGCAGATGAGAAAGGCAAGCGACCCGCAGCGCAGCGGTACGTAACGTGCGCACCGCAGGACAAGGGTTCTACCCTTGCCGTCTGCGACGGCGCCATCGCCTAAAGGATGCGCTTTGCGCTTTATGAGCAAAAGGAATCCAAAGGTCACGTTCATGATTCGCATCGATCATATGCGTCCAGAATCCCACTGCCAGGTTAAAGACAAGTTCCCAAGACCATCTAACAAGCGGTCAATCATAGCTCTATTTCATCGTCGTTGCTTGCCGCAGCACGATAGCCGGCATAACGCGCAAGACCGCACGAAGCTTCCCGCCAACAGCATGCCCACAGCCCCCATCCGCAAAGGTTTCACCTGGCAAGGAGTTCCGCGCGTGCCCTTTTGCGGCGGAAAAATGGTGCGCGATCGGCTTGGGCGGACTGCATGTCGCCCAATAGCAGACGGCCACCGCCCCCTTAAGGAAGCGGTGGCCGTGCGCACGCGAGCAATTATTCTGCACGCTTTTTCATAATGGCGGCGGCGATGCCCTCCGCGTCCAAACCCAGATCATGCAGCAGCGCCTTCGGCGCGCCCTGGGGTATGTAGCGGTCGGGTATCCCGAGGGTGAGCGCCGGCGCGACGCAACCCAGGCGCGCCATCTCGCCCAGCACGCCCTCGCCGGCGCCACCTGAGATCACGCCGCCTTCCACGGTTACCACCAACCCGGTTTCGGCGGCGCGGGCTATCTCGTTGGCGTCGAGGGGCTTCACCCAGCGCATGTCCACCACGCGCGCCTCCACGCCCCGCTCGGCCAGCAGCTCGGCCGCGCCCAAGGCGGGCGCCACCATGCGCCCGAACGCCAGGATGGCCGCGTCCTTCCCCTCGCGCACCACGCGCGCCTTGCCCTCTTCGAGCACGCAGGGCTCGTCGGGCACAGGCACGCCTTCCGCCGCGCCGCGGGGATAGCGGATGGCGAACGGCCCGCCCAGGGCCAGGGCCGTGTGCAGCGCGTGCGCCAGCTCGGCCTCGTTTGACGGGGCGAGCACCCGCATGTTCGGCACCATGCGCGTGAACGCCAGGTCGAACATGCCGTGGTGCGTGGGGCCGTCCTCCCCCACCACGCCCGCGCGGTCGATGGCGAACACCACGTCCAAATTCGGCAGGGCGTTGTTGATGATCATCTGGTCGATGGCGCGCTGCAAAAACGTGGAGTAGATGGCCACCACGGGCTTGCGCCCGCCCAGGGCCAAGCCGCTGGCCAACCCCACCGCGTGCTCCTCGGCGATGCCCGCGTCCACGAAGCGCTCGGGAAACTCCTCGGCAAAGGCGTCGAGTCCCGTTCCGCCCTTCATGGCCGCGGTGATGGCCACGATGCGCTCGTCGCGGCGCGCCTCCGCAACCAGCGCGCGCCCGAACACGCTCGTGTACGTGGGGGCGGCTGCGGGCTTCTTCTTGACCTCGCCCGTGGCGATGTCGAACGGCGCGATGCCGTGGAACTTCTCGGGGTTGCGCACGGCCGGCTCGTAGCCTGCGCCCTTGCGCGTGACCGCGTGGACGAGCACCGGGCCGTCGGTCTCCAAAACGGCGGCGAGCGTCTCTTTGAGCAGCCCTATGTCGTGCCCGTCGATGGGAGCGGTGCACAGGATGCCCAGCTGCTCGAACATCATCGAGCGCGGGATGATGAACTGTTTGAGCGACTCTTTCATGTTGCGGCCGAAGCTGGCCAGCGCGCTTGTGAAAGGCCCGCTGCTCTCCAGCACCTCCTGCAGGCTGTCGCGTGTGCGGCGGTACTGGGTGGAGGCGCGCATGTAGCCCAGATGCTTCATGAGCGCGCCCACGTTGCGCGAGATGGACATCTCGTTGTCGTTCAGGATGATGACCATAGGCGTTTGCGCCTGGCCGATGTTGTTGAGCGCCTCGAAGGCCATACCGCCCGAAAGCGCGGCGTCGCCGATGAGGGTCACCACCTTGCGGTCCTCCCCCGCCAAATCGCGCGCCTGGGCAAGCCCGAGCGCCACCGAGAGCGAGTCCGACGCGTGCCCGGACGGATGGACGTCGTAAGGACTCTCGCCCGGTTTCGGGAACCCGGAGAGGCCCCCGTAGGAGCGCAGCGTGTCGAACTCCTCCAAACGGCCCGTGACCAGCTTGTGCGCGTACGCCTGATGCCCCACGTCGAACACGAACTTGTCGCGGGGGCACTCCAGCATGCTGTGGACCGCCAAGATGATCTCCACCGCGCCCAAAGACGAAGCCACATGCCCGCCCGTCTGGGACGTCACGGTGATGATCTCCTCGCGGATCTCCTGGGCCAAAATGGAAAGCTCCTCGTTGTCGAGCAGCTTGAGGTCGGCCGGGGACGACACCGCGTCCAGAATGCGATTCTCGCTCATGAACCCACGCCTTTCAAACGGTCAGGCCGTCGCGGCACCGTCGGCCTGCGGCGGCGCCGGCGCCTCGTCAGGCGCGGCGTCGGCAGGAGCCTCGTCGGATTCGGCGGCGCGCGTCTCTTCGGCCTCGCGTCGAGCCTCGATGCCCTCCTCCAACAGGTCGCTCGCGCGCAGCCCCAGGCCCACGGCCTCCTCGTACAGGGCAAGCGCGTCGTCGAGCGGCAAGGAGTCATCGCCCACGGCGTCCACTATCTGGTCGAGCCGGGCCTTGACGTCCTCGAACGTTGCGTACTCCTCATTGGGCATGCGAAACCTCCGGAGAGCTGGCCGCCTCCGCGCAAACGGGCGCGGCGGCGGACGCGACAGGGGCCGGGACGGCGTCGGCGGACACGGCGTCGGCCGGTGCGGCGTCAACCCCGCGCGGCGACAGGTCGCCGTCGCCCTCGTCCAAACGCTTCGCGATGCGGCCGAGCACGCCGTTGACGAACCGGGGCGACTCGTCCTCGCCGCCGAAGTCCTTCGCCAGCTCAACGGCCTCGTTGATGGTCACGGACGTGGGAACGTCGTCCACGTACATCATCTCGTAGGTGGCCAGGCGCAAAATGGAGCGGTCCACAATGGGCATGCGCGCAAGCGACCAGTTCTCGCTCGTGGCGGACAGATGCCCGTCGATGGCGCACCGGTGCGCCTCCACCCCGCGCACCAGCAGCAAGGCGTACTCGGGCAGCGCCTCTTCGTCGGGGAAGCGCCCGCCGTCCTCGGCGATGGCCGCAGGGGACTCGTCGGTGATCTCGCTCGTGTAGAGCACCTGCAGCGCGGCGCGGCGGGCGCGCGTTCGTTCGTGTCGTTTGGCAGCCATGGAAAACCTGCGTCCCTTGCGCCTAGCGATCGAACTGGATACCGTCGATGTACACGTCCACCGACCCCACCGTCACGCCCACCTGGCTGGCCACCGCGTCGGCAACGGCCTTGCGCACGTTGGCGGCAAGCTCGGGAAGCACGTAGCCCTGGCACACGTCGATGCGCACGGACACCTCCAGCTTGTCGTCCTCGCCAACCGCCACCTCGATGCCCTGGGTGGAGGGCTTGGACGCGAACACGGAGCGCAGGCCGCTTGCGGACGAGGGGCCCACCGAGGCCACGCCGTCCACCTCGCCCACGGCGATGGACACGATGGTTTCCACAACGCCCGGTGCGAGCGCCATGCCCTCAAGGCTCAGTTCAGTCATAGCACGTCTCCCATCTGGGTCTCGATGAAGTCCGTCGTCGCGTCGCCCGCGCAGAACACGGCGTTGTCGAGCACGCGGCGATGAAACGGGATGGTGGTCTGGATGCCCTCGATCGTAAACTCGTCCAACGCGCGCCGCCCGCGGGCAAGCGCCTCGGCGCGATCCTGCCCGTGCACGATGAGCTTGGCCACCAGGGAATCGTAGTGGGGCGAGATGCGCGAGCCGGTGCGCACGTAGCTTTCCACGCGCACGCCCGGCCCCGCCGGCGGCTCGAAGCGCGTGATGGTGCCGGGGCACGGGCGGAAGCTGTGCTCGGGGTCCTCCGCGTTGATGCGGAACTCCATGGCGTGGCCCGCCGGGGTGAACGGCGCGCGGGCGGCGCAGCTCATGGGCTCGCCGGAGGCGATGCGCAGCTGCTCTTTGATGATGTCGGTGCCGGTGATCTCCTCGGTGACGGGATGCTCCACCTGCACGCGCGTGTTCATCTCCATGAAGTAGAAGTGGCCGCGCTCGTCCAGCAGAAACTCGATGGTGCCGGCGTTGCGGTAGCCCACGGCCCGCACGGCCTTGATGGCCGCCACCCCCATGGCGCGGCGCAGCTCGTCGTCGAGCGCCGGCGAGGGCGCCTCCTCGATGAGCTTCTGATGGCGCCGCTGCACCGAGCAGTCGCGCTCGCACAGGGCAATGCTGTTGCCGAAGTCGTCCGCGAGCACCTGGACCTCCACGTGGCGCGGGCGCAGCACGAGCTTCTCCAGGTACACGCCGTCGTTGCCGAACGCGGCGCCCGCCTCGGTGCGGGCCGCCTGGTACTGCGCCTCCAGGTTGGCCGGGTCGTGCACCTCGCGCATGCCCTTGCCACCGCCGCCCGCCGTGGCCTTGATGAGCACGGGGTAGCCAACGCTGTCGGCGAACGCCTTGGCCTCGGCGGCCGTGTCGATGCAGCCGTCCGAGCCGGGCACCGTGGGCACGCCGCACGCCTTCATGGTCTCGCGCGCCGAGCTCTTGTCGCCCATGCGCTCGATGCACTCCGGCGCAGGCCCTATGAACACCAGGTCGTTGTCGGCGCAGGCGCGCGCGAACTCGGCGTTTTCGGCCAAAAATCCGTAGCCGGGGTGAATGGCCTCGGCTCCGGTGTTCTTGGCGGCCGCGATGATGTTGGCCATCACAAGGTAGCTTTTGGCGGCCTGGGCGGGCCCGATGCACACCGCCTCGTCGGCGTAGCGCACAGGGTAGGTGTCCGCGTCCTCGGTGGAGTACACCGCCACGGTCTTCACGCCCAGCTCCTTGCAGGCGCGCATGACGCGCAGCGCCACCTCGCCGCGGTTCGCTATGAGGATCTTGTTGAACATCACACCGTCTCCGGGATCTTGGACTGCTCGCTCGTGGGCTCGATGTAGAACAGCACCGTGCCGAACTCCACCGGCGTGGCGTCCTCCAGGCACACCTCGCGGACCGTGCCCATCTCGTCGGCGGTGATCTCGTTCATGAGCTTCATGGCCTCCACGATGCACAGCGTTTGGTTGGCGGTCACCTCGTCGCCCACCGTGACGAACGGGGGCTCTCCCGGCGCGGGAGAGGTGTAGAACGTGCCCACCATGGGCGCCGTCACGGCGTACCAGTTGGCGGGACGGCTGTTCTCGGGCTCGGGCGCAGCCGGCGCCTCGGCGGGCACGGGGGCTGCAGCGGCCACGGGCACGGCCTGGGGCTGCGGGGCCGCAACGGGCGCCAGGGGAACCGCGCCCGGCATGCGCACGGCGATGCGCGCGCCCTCCTCCTCCACCACGATCTCGCCGACGCCGCTCTCCTCGGCCACGCGAACCAGCTCGCGAATCTGGTTGATGTCCACGTAATCATCCTCCTTCGTCTGGCTCGACTCCTGCTCCATGAGGAAGTCCACCTTTTCGGATGTGCGATGCTTGCTCAAAAACGTGCGCGCCTCGTTCGGGAACAGGGCGTACATGAGCACGTCCTCCTCCGTCTTGGCCAAATCGCCTATCTCGGCGGCCACCTCGTCGTAGGTGGTGGTCACCAGCGATCCGGGCGCCACGTCGGGCGGCAGCACCTCGGAGGTGCCCACCACCTTGGCCACGATGTCTTTGTCCATGCGGCCCGGCGCCTTGCCGTAGTAGCCGCAGATGTAGTCCTTCATCTCCTTGGACACCACGCCCCAGCGCTTGCCCGTCAGCACGTTGAACACGGCCTGCGTGCCCACGATCTGCGACATGGGGGTCACAAGCGGCGGGTAGCCCACCTCGGCGCGCACCTTGGGGATCTCGCGCATGACCTCCGGCAGGCGGTCGACGGCGTTTTGCACCTCCAGCTGCGACATGAGGTTGGACATCATGCCGCCGGGAACCTGATGCGAGTACACCTGCATGTGGACGAGCGAGGACACGCCGCGCTTGTAGTGGCCGCGCTTGCGCACCTCCTCCCAGTATTCGGCGATCTCGAACAGAAGATCCAGGTCAAGCCCTGTATCGTAACGGCTCTCCTGAAGGGCCGCCACAATCATCTCCACGGCGGGGTGGGAGTTGCCGAACGCGAGCGGCGCGTGCGCCGTGTCGGCGATGGCGGCGCCGGCCTCGGCGGCCTTGATGATGTTGGCCGGGGCCATGCCGCCCACGTAGTGGCAGTGGATGTGCACCGGCAGGCCGATCTCGGCGTTGAACGCCTTGACCATGCGCTCGGTGCGGTAGGGGGTGAGCATGCCCGCCATGTCCTTGATGCAGATGGAGTCGGCGCCCAGCTCTTTGAGCTGCTGGCCGTACTCCAGGAAGCTGTCGAGGGTGTGGACCGGCGACATCGTGTAGGAGATGGCGCCTTCGAAATGCGCGCCGCACTCCTTGATGGCCTCGGCGTTGTCCACAACGTTGCGGATGTCGTTGAGCGCGTCGAACACGCGGAACACGTGGATCCCGTTGCGGTTGGCGGCCTTGATGAAGCGGTTGACTATCTCGCGCGAGTAATGCTTGTAGCCGACCAGGTTCTGGCCGCGGGAGAGCATGGCAAGCGGCGTGTTCGGCGTCATCGCCTTGATGGAGCGCAGACGATCCCACGGGTTCTCGTCCAAAAAGCGCAGGCACGTGTCGAACGTCGCGCCGCCCCACGCCTCGATGGCCCAGTACCCGACGCGGTCCATCTTCGGCAGGATCGGCAGCATGTCGCCGATCGGCATGCGCGTGGCCCACAGGCTCTGCTGGCCGTCACGGATGGTGGTATCCATGATCTGTAGCCTTGGCATGAACTCACACCCCCTTCGGTTTTGCAGTTAGTCAAAGATCGAATTTAGCATTATAGAAGAAAGCGGGTCCGCACGTGCCCCTGCGGAAAAAATTCACCGCCAAGCAACAGAATACGAGGACAGAAGGGCTGCGCGGCGTATATGTCCGAAGGACAGAAGGGCTGCACGGCGGCCGGGCCCGAAAGGAGGAAGGGCTGCGCGGCGGCCGGGCCCGGGAGGCGGCGCCCCCGTCCGAACCTGGCGTTTCCGTAGCGAATCCCCCTTCTGTAACCTCTCGATTACAGCCATGCATATCCCCGCGGTTACGCTAGGGCCATGAGCGGCTTGACCAAACAGGAGAGAATGGCGCGCAAGGATCCCCTTTCGCAGACGTACGCGGCCATGCTGGGCGCCAACCTCCGCAGGCTGCGCAAAGAGCGCAACCTCTCGCAAGGCCGCCTGGGCCTCATGATGGGAACGCAGCATCCCCGCATCAGCGACATAGAGCGCGGGCGCGTGGTGATAGGGTTCGACGACGTGGCAAAACTGTGCCGCGCGCTTGAGGTGGACCCGGCGGACCTGATCGACCTGCCGTCCATCACGCTAAGCGACCATCCCCTGCCGCCCGAGCGGCACGCGCGGCCATGAAAAACGCGCCCCGGAGATCCGGGGCGCGCCTGACGGAAAACCAATCCGCCCGACGTCCGCTACACGCGCTTGACGAAGCGGCCGTCGCGGGTGTCGATCTGCAGCACGTCGCCGGGTTCCACGAACATGGGAACCTGCACGACCGCGCCCGTCTCCACCGTCGCAGGCTTCGTGGTGCCCTGCACGGTGTCGCCCTTGAAGCCGGGGTCGGTCTCGGTCACCTCCAGCTCCACGAACATCTGAGGCTCCACGCTGATCAGCTCGTCGCCGGCGTACAGCAGGCTGACCTCGTCGTTTTCCTTCAGCCATTTCGCGGCGGCGCCCACGGTGTCGGCGGGGATGGCCGTCTGCTCGAAGGTGTCGTTGTCCATGAAGTTGAAGTCCGTGCCGTCGCTGTACAGGTACTGCAGCTTCTTGGTCTCCAGGCGCACGGTGTCGAACTTCGTGCCGGAGTTGAAGGTGTAGTCCACCACGCGGCCGGTCTTGATGTCCTTGAGCTTCGTGCGGACGAACGCGCCGCCCTTGCCGGGCTTGACGTGCTGGAACTCGACGATGGTGCACAACTTGCCGTTGTACTCGATGCACATGCCGTTTTTGAAATCGGCGGTGGAGATTGCCACTTCGGTCATCCTTTCGTTCGAGGACGGCCGAATCGGGCGCGCCCTTCGTTCGTTCAAACTTCTTTATTGTACATGGTAACGGCCCGCTGCGAAAGCGTCCGCACGGCTCTTCCTGACAGGCTTACACCACCACCAGGTCATGGCCGGTCTTGGTGAACACCTCGAAGCCGCCCTCGACCACGACGCCGAAGTCCTCCAGGCGCATGCCGAACTCTCCGGGCACATAGACGCCGGGCTCAACCGTCACCACGTTGCCGACGGCCAAGGGACGCTCGTTGCGCGGCGAGAGCACGGGTTCCTCGTGAATGTCCAGCCCCACGCCGTGCCCCAGCCCATGCCCCATCTTCCCCGCGAACCCCGCGCCCGAAAGCACCTGCTCGGCCAGCTCGTGCATGGCGCGTCCCGTCACGCCGGGGCGAAGCGCCGCTTCCACCTGCTCGTTTGCGCTGCGGATGGCTTCGTAGGCATCGCGCAGGCGCGGCGTTGGCTCGCCCAAAAACACCGTGCGCGTCATATCCGAGCAGTACCCATGCGCCCGCGCGCCGAAGTCGAGCACCACGCACTGCCCCGCTTCGAGCACCGTGTTGCCGGGAATGGCATGCGGGTTGGCCCCATTGGGACCCGTTGCCACAATGGAAGGAAACGCCAACCCCTCGGCGCCGTGACGCAACATGAAATCTTCCAGCTCCCGTTGCACCTCGCGTTCGGTCATGCCCGGACGCATGAAACCTACGATGTGGGAAAACGCCGCATCGGTGATAGCCTGAGCGGCCTTCATGCGCGCAATCTCCCCCGCGTCTTTCACGGCGCGCAGGTTCACAACGAACGAGGAGGTTCCGAGCATCTGCGCCGCAGCGGCCGCATCGGCAAGCGCCTGTCCAAGCGCGTGGTAGTCGGCAAGGGTGATGGTGTCCTCTATGCCAAGCTCGGTAGGCGGCAGGCCCTCAACCACCCCGCCATCGCACGCCCTCAGGATGTCCACCGCGAACACGGCATGGCTCTTCCGGGCGTCGTCCACGTTCACCAGGCCCTCGCGCGCCGCAGCCGCACGGGCAGCCTCGGCATAGCGGGAATCGGTATGAAGCACCGCCTTTTGCGGTGTGACCATCAGGGCGTGCGCCGCTTCGTCGTCGAACACGCCGTCGAAAGCGGTCAGCCATTTGATGTTGGACGTGTCGCGCACGAAAAACGCGTCCAGCCCCTCGGTTGCGCACGCGTCACGCAAACGCGCAAGACGCAAGGCAGCCGAGGCATCGGGCGCACTCGCATCGCGCGGCGTTTCAAGACGGCGGGCGGAAGCCGCGTCCCCATCGCCGTCGGAAGCCGCGTCGCCCTTGGCGGCGGACGCGCCCTCCCCAATCAGGCCCCTTCCGCCGACGATCACCTGGCCTGCCGCATAGCGCCGCTCGTAACCTTCGCCCAGGCGCTCCTCCGCGCCGTCCAGCAGAAGGTCGATGGCGTCGCAGTACCCGGCAAACCCGCGGCCTTTCACCTGCGCCACGCACGCGGGCGCGATGACCGAGACGCGCCGGAACGGCTCGCGGGCGTCCACGTTGGAGATGTGGACCTCCACGCACGGAACCTCGATGCCGCCCACGGCGTCGCGCAGCGCGTAGGAGTAGTGGGTGTGCGCGCCGGGGTTGTACACGATGCCGTCGTAGGCGCCGCGCGCCTCGTGGATGGCGCGGATGAGCTTGCCCTCGCTGTTGGACTGGAGGCACGCGACCTTCGCGCCGCGCTCCTTCCCGTGGGCCTTCACCATCCGCTCCAGGTCCTCCAAGGTGCCGCTGCCGTACACGCCGGGCTCGCGCACGCCCAGCATGTCAAGGTTCGGGCCGTTCAGAACCAGTATCCTTTTAGCGCCCATCGCCGCCCTCCTTGCTGCGGGCCCACTCCTCCAGATGCTCCAGTATGTCCTCGTCGGCCACGTCCGCAAGCTCCCACGAGCCCACGTCGCGCGGCAGCACGAAACGCACCTGCCCGCGACGGGCCTTCTTGTCGCGCTTCATGGCCGCAAGCATGGCCTCCGGCTTAGCCGACCAAGGCAGCGCCGGCAAGCCCAGCCGGTCCAGCAGCTCGTCTTGGGTCTGCACGAAGTCGAGCGACGCGCCAAGCAGCGACGCGGCCAGTCGCGCGGCGAAGCGCATGCCCTCGGCCACGGCCGCCCCGTGCGAGAACGTGCCGTAGCCGCTCTCCGCCTCCACCGCATGGCCCAGCGTGTGGCCGTAGTTCAAGCACTCGCGCACGCCTCTGCTCTCCGCCTTGTCAGCGGCCACCACGTCGGCCTTGAACACCACCGAGCGCGCGATGGCCTCCTCCACGGTCGCGCTGTCGCGCGCGGCCAGGTCGTCGGCGGCGTCCGTCAGCCAAAAGAAGAAGTCGTCGGAGTCGATGACGGCCGACTTCGCCACCTCGGCGCAGCCGCAGGCCCACTCGCGCGCATCCAGCGTGGAAAGCGTCGAGGTGTCGGCGCACACGTAGGCGGGCTGCTTGAACGTTCCCACCAGGTTCTTGCCCGCAGGCAGGTTCACGCCCGTCTTGCCGCCCACCGACGAGTCCACCATGGACAGCAGCGTGGTGGGCACCTGCACCGCCTGCACCCCGCGCATGTAGGTGGACGCCGCGAACCCGGCAAGGTCGCCCACCACCCCGCCGCCAAGGGCCGCCACCACGCAGTCGCGCCCAAGCGACAGCTGCGCCATGGCCTCCCACACCTCGCCCGCCACCTCCACGGACTTCGCCTCCTCGCCCGCCGGCACCACGATGTCGCTCACGCGGAACCCGCCTTGGGCAAGCGCTTCCTTCGCCGCCGCCAAATACAGCGGCGCCACGTTTGAGTCCGTGATCACCAGCGCGCGCTCCGCGCCGGCAAGCGCGGGGACCGCGCGCAGATGGGCGCCCAGCCGGTCGAGCACGCCCGCGCCGATGCGGACGTCGTAGGACGTTTCCCCCGGGATGTTGACGACTACCTTCGTTGCAGGCACAAGATGCCCTCCTTCTCCAAAATGCGCTGGACTTCGCGGGCGATGGCCGCCACGCCCTTGCCGGCGGTGTCCACAACGGCGTCGGCCACCTCGTCGTACAAGGGGCCGCGCTCCTCGGCCGTGCGGCGCGCGGTGTCCAGGTCCTGGAACAGCGGGCGCGTGGAGGTGTCGCTGATGCGCGACTTCGCCTCGTCGGCCGTCACGTTCAAGTGCACGACGAACCCCGCCTCGCGCAAAACGGCGCGGTTCTCGGGGCGCTTCACCACGCCGCCGCCGCACGAGACGAGCAGCGGCTCCTTGCCCGCCAGCTCGCGCAGCACGTCGGACTCCACGTCGCGGAAGCCCTCCTCGCCCGACTCGGCGAATATCTCCCTCACGCGCTTGCCCTCGCGCCGCTCAAGGTACGTGTCCATGTCCACCGACGCCACACCGCAGGTGCGGGCGAGCCGCCGCGCGACCGACGTCTTGCCGGCCCCCATGAACCCCACGAAGAACACCGGCCGCGAAAGCTCGCCGGATACGCGCGGCAGGCCGGATGCGCCGCCCCGGGCGCCTGCCCGGCCCGTCATCGCGCCATCGTCCTCAAGCGCTGCCGATACGCTTTGACCGCCGCCTTGATGTCGGCCATGTTGTCGCAGCCGAACTTCTGCAGGTAGGCGTCGGCCAGCACGAACGACACCTCGCTTTCGGCCACCACGGCGCAGGCGGGAACGGCGCAGACGTCGCTGCGCTCCCGCGAGGCCTGCTCCACCTCCAAGGTGTCCAGGTTGACCGTCGGAAGCGGGGTCATGAGCGTGGGGATGGGCTTCATGGCCGCCGTCACGACAAGCGGCATGCCCGTGGTCATGCCGCCCTCCAACCCTCCGGCGTTGTTCGACGCGCGCACGAAGCCGGCTTCGTCGTCAAGCACGATGGGATCATGCACCTGAGACCCCGGGAGCCGGGACGCCTCGAACCCCAGCCCGAACTCCACGCCCTTGATGGCGGGGATGGAGAACAGCGCCCGGCCCAGCCGCGAGGTCAGCCGGTCGGTCGCCGTCGCGTAGCCTCCCACGCCGGGAAGCAGCCCCGTGGCCACCACACGAAACATGCCGCCCAAGCTCTCCCCCGCAAGCTTCGCGCGCTTGATCTCCTCCTTCATGGCCTCCGTGGTTCGCGCGTCGGGACAGCGCACCTCGCTCGTCTCGATGTCGAGGGGCTTGTAGCCGGCGGCGGACATGAACGGGTCGTCCTCCTCCAGCTGCACGCCGCCTATGGAGCGCACGTAGGAGAACACCTCCACGCCGAGGTCGGCCAGAAACTCCCGCGCGATGCCGGCGGCCGCCACGCGCGCCGCCGTCTCGCGGGCGCTCGCGCGCTCCAAGATGTTGCGGCAGTCGTCGGTGTCCGTTTTGAGCGTTCCCACCAAATCGGCGTGACCGGGCCGCGGCGTCACTTCCCGCGCAAGGTCACT
This sequence comes from Rubneribacter sp., assembly GCF_965361815.1. Taxonomy (NCBI): domain Bacteria; kingdom Bacillati; phylum Actinomycetota; class Coriobacteriia; order Eggerthellales; family Eggerthellaceae; genus Rubneribacter; species Rubneribacter sp. Next base: position 5,171 of record NZ_CBDTNW010000122.1, on the reverse strand, counting down.
CGGGGCGTCTCCGAACGCGGCCATGCGGTCCGTCCAGTTCTCCCAATCGCGGTTGCGCACGGCAAGGCACACCGGCGTGCCCAGCGTGCGGCCGAAGCGCACGCCGGAGGTCACCTGCACGGTGTCCGTCTCGATGGTCTGGCGCCCGCCGCGGCCGTAGCCGGACTGGCGCCGCGCCAGATCGGCGTTGATCTGCCGCTCGGATATCTTGAGCCCGGCCGGCACGCCCTCCACGATGGCCGTCAGGCACGGCCCGTGGCTTTCACCCGCTGTGAGGTATCTCATACCGATTCGCTTTCCGCGTGGTCCCATCACGTTCGCGAACCATTGTACCGCACCCGGTCGCCGGGGCCGGCGAAAGGACGGAAAGCGCCAAGGCTTTGGCGGGGCCGGCCGTGCCACCGGCCGTCCGGACGGCGAAAGCCCGCAGGTGGCCGCCCAAAGCCCTCAGAGCGCCGAGATGTCGAACCCCGCCGCATCGGCCATGAGGTCGAACAGCTCGTCCTCCCCAAGGCCCACGTCCCAACCGGTCACGTCGCACACGATGCCCACCGTGGCCACGGCCTGCGCGACCAGCATGCCGCCGCCGTCGTAGACCGTGCACCCCGCCTCCTTCGCGCTGCGGACCAAAGCCGTCTCCCCGTGCCCGTACACGGCGTCGAACACCGTTTGGGCCGGCCGGAGCAGCCCGCCGTCGAAAGGCGCCGGGTCGTTCGCGCGCATGCCGAGCGGCGTGGCGTTGATCACGAGGTCCGACGACGACAGCGCCTTGGTCGACGTCGCGTAGCTGCCGAACTTGAACGTCGTGCGCTCGTAGGCCGCACGGAAGCTGCGATGATGCGGCCGCGCGGCGGGCAGGTCGACGGTGGCGGTGGCCAGAAGCCCGAAACGGCTGACGAAGTCCTCGAGCACGCGCCGCGCGCGCTCCTTGTCGCGGCCGAGCAGCAAGACCACGTCGGCGCCGGCCGTCGCGCATGCGTGCACGATGGACAGGGCCGTGGGCCCGGTTCCGCACACGGTCACGCGCTTTCCCGCGAAGCTCACGCCCATCCGCTCCAGGTACGCCACGCACCCCTGGCCGTCCGTGTTGTACGCGATGAGGGCGTCGCCTTTGCGCACGAGCACGTTGGCCCCCTGCGCGAGCTTGGCCGACGCCGCCCTGGCCGTTGCCGCCCGGTAGGCATGCGGCTTGTAGGGCGTGGTGACGTTGACGGACAGGAAGTCGCGCGCGTCCAAAAACGCCTGCGCCTCGTCCTCGGTCGCGCAGTCGGCCAAACCGTAGGTCCACGGCAGGCCCGCCCGCCCGTACACGGCGTTGTACATGACGGGCGACTTCGAATGCGCGATGGGATGCCCCAGCAGGTACAGGCGCTGGGGCTGGGCGGAGTCGGTCACAGGCTATCCCTCCTTCGGCGTTGATTCCATCTTCGGCGCGGCCGGCGCGGCGGGCGGCTGCGTTGCCGTAGGGGCCGGCGCCTGCCCTCCCTCGGGCGCGCGGTCGCCCATGACAGCGCGCTCGAAGTTGCGCAGCAGCAGCGTGTGCGGCAGGTCCTGCTCCACAAGCGGGGCCAGAAGGTAGGCCGTCATGCCCAGGAAATGGGCGCCCATGACGTCGGTGACCAGCTGGTCGCCGATGACCACGGCCTCCGCCCGCTTCGCCCCCAGCTTGGAGAGCGCCGCCAGGAACGCCGGGGGCAGCGGCTTCACGGCCTTTGCGACGATGGGCAGCTCCAAGCGCTGCGCCAGCTCCCGCACGCCCACATGCCAGTTGTTGGACACCAGGCAAAACGACACGCCCGCATCGCGCGCCTGCGCCAACCACACCCCCACGTCGCGCGGCACCTCGTGCGTGTCGCGGGTGAGGATGGTGTTGTCCACGTCCAGAAGGACGCAGCGAAAGCCCGCCTCCACCAGGTCGCGGCGGATGTCCACCTTGGACAGGCGCGAGAAGTATCTGTCCGGTTCAAGAAACGCCATGGCGCATCACGCGGGTTCGGGCAGGCCGGGGCCTACGAGAACGTCTCCATGTGCTCTTCGTAGGTTTCGCTGAAGAAGTACTGCATGACGCCGGCCTCGTCGGGAGCGAAGTAGAAGAAGTAGTAGTTCGTCTCCGCAGGGGCGCACACGGCCTGCAGGCACGCCAACCCGGGCGAGCAGATGGGCGTGGGCGGCAGCCCTTGGTTCGTGTAGGTGTTGTAGGGGGCGTCGGTCGCCACGTCCTCGGCGGTGGGATCGCGGCCCACCTCGTAGGCCGTGGTGGCGTCGCTTTGCAGAAAGCCGTAATTCGGATCGCCCATGTTGCCCAGGCGGTTGTAGAACACCGAAGCCACCTGCGCGCGGATGCCGTCGTCGCCGCTGGACTCCTTCTCCACGATGGAGGCCAGCTTCACCGCGTCGTAGACGGAAAGCCCCTTCGACTGGGGATACGACCAGTCCAGTCCGGCCGTCTCGGCAGCGAACTGCGAGAGCATCATGCGAACCAGCGAATCGGCGGTGGCGTCGTCGGCCACTTCGTAGGTTTTGGGGAACAAAAAGCCCTCCAGGCTGTTCGTCCCCGCGTCCGCCAGGAAGGCGTAGTCGGCGGCGTAGACGCTCGCGTCGGACGCGGCCGCCGCGAACTCCTCGGCCGAGACGCGGCCCCCCGTGGCCGCAGCCACGGCGTCGGCTATCTCCGAGAGCCTGAAACCCTCGGGGACCGTGAGCGCGTTGCCCATGGCCGGCCCGGCCTGCAGGGCGGCTATGATGGAGTCGAGCGACGAGCCGCCCTCGAAGGTGTAGGTGCCGGGCTTGAGCTGGGAGGAGGCGTTCAGCTCGTTCACCCGGTTCGTGAACTCGCTCGCACTGGAAACCAGGCGGGCCTCCACCAGCTGGTTCGCAATAGCCGAAGCGCCGGAGCCGTCCGCCACGGCGACGGTGGCCTCCTGCCCCTCGGCCAACAGCTCCACCTGCGAACCCGAGCAGCCGTTGAACAGCGTGACCAGCCCCCAGGCGATGCCGGCCAGCATCACAACCGCCAAGACGGCGGCCACGATGGCGGGGGCTTTGCTGCGCTTCGGGCGGATGTAGCTGGTGTCGTACGTCTTGAACAGGCGCTCGCCGCGGGCGTGAGCCGACCGGGCGGCATGGTTCGGGCGTTGAGAGTACGTGAATCGCCTACGCGAGGGCATGGATGTCCTTCACCTTTCCCCTGTGCGACGGGCGTCGAGCCACGCCTGCAAGAACAAACTTGCGGCTATCATATCTATTTTCCCGCGCATGTCCCGTTCGCTCAGCCCCTTTTCACGCAAACTCCGTTTGGCCTCCTGGGAGCTCAAACGCTCGTCGGCAAACTCCAAAGGCAGGTCGCAAGCCCGCGCGATGCGCTTCGCCGCCTCCCGCACGCGCGCCGCCTGGGGGCCCTCCTCGCCGGAGAGCGAGCGCGGCAGGCCGCACAGCAAAAGCTCCGGCTCCCAATCCTCCAGCACGCGCCGGAACGGCTTCGCGTTGCCGAGCACCTCGGCCGCCGGCAACACGCACACCGGCGAGGCCACCCGCTCTCCGGGGTCGCTCACCGCAATGCCGATCCGTGCCTGTCCTATGTCGAGCGCCATGATGCGCATGGGTCTTCCCTTTCCGTTTCGTGACGAACCGCCGCCAGGCGAAAGCGTGCCTATTCGCTCTCCTTCGATGTTTTTTGAGACGCAATTTGCTCGCGCGCTGTCCATGCGGCAAGAAACTCACGAGGGCTAACGGCGCGTACGGGAGAGGACTTGAAGTCGGAGAGGTTTCTTGTAACGATGGCAGCCGCACCTGTCTTTTCAGCGACGGCGGCTACGAGCGCATCCTCCACATCCGCGAAATCCGTAGCAAGACCCCTGATAACCGCCCGTTCGTCAAGAGCAACCAGCGCGACATAGTCCAAAAGTTTCGCCAAAGCCTCGCGCGCCACGCTAGAGTCGCAGTTCTTCCGAACCACATAGAATATAGTGCTGATGGCATCGGTGGACAGCAGCAACTCCACCTTCTCTGCCTCGGCTAGGGCAAATAGCTGCAGTGCATCGATGGCAAAAGGCTCGCGGTTGAGTAAAAGATCAAGGGCGACGTTCGTATCCACCAGTATTCGCACGGGCCTGTTATCCATGGCGCGCCTCAAGGTGAGCGCGGTAATCGCTCTCGTCAAACGGGCCGCTTCCTATGCCAATCAAGGACTGCAACTTCGCCGAAACGGGCACTTCTGCGGCAATTTCCCCCTCGTCTCCCAGAAAGAGAAGAAAGCTCTCCACTAACCCTGACAGCGACGTTCCGTTGCGCGCCGCAAACCCTTTCCCCCGGTCAACCGCCACGGAATCAACGCTAAGCGTAAGTTTCTGATTCATAGCGCCTCCTGTACGTATGATTTTTAGTATAGTATACGTACAAAACTTCCACGACACAAGGACAATGTTTGCGCGCACCTCCTCACCGAGACGCCGTCCGGCAGGATTCCGGCGAAGCACCGCGCCCATCGTAGCGCAAAAGGCGGCCGCCTCCCTTGCGCGAGGGATGCGGCCGCATCGCCTATCTGAGCATCGTGCTACGCAAGCAATTCGCGCGCAGCCTCGAGCGCGGCATCGATGCCGGAAGCATCCTTGCCGCCGGCCTGCGCCATGGCCGGCTTGCCGCCGCCACCGCCCTTCACGCACGACGCGATGGCCTTGATGACGGCTCCCGCGTCGAAGCCCGCCTCCACCGCCTCCGGCGTGCCGGCGGCCAGCAGGATGGGCTTGCCGTCCTTCTCGGCCGCGAGCACCGCCGCGCCGGGTGCGCCAAGGCGCGCGCGCAGGACGTCCCACGCGTTGCGCATCTGCCCCGCATCGGCCTCGCCCATGCGCCCGATGACGACGGGATAGCCTGCCTTCGCCGTGACGGCACCCGCCAGCAGCGCCTCCATGCCGTCGCCCGCAGCCGCCTGGGCGCTGCGCTTGCTCTTGGCCTGCAAGTCTTTGTATGCTTTCAGGTTCGCCGCCGCACGGTCGGCCACCTCCAGCGGGCGGCACTTCAACGTTGCGGCCGCCGCCTTCAGCTCGGCCTCGCGGCTGTTCACGTACTCCAGCGCGCCGTAGCTGGTCACCGCCTCGATGCGGCGCAGGTTCGCGCCCACGCTCGATTCGCTCACGATCTTCGCGAAGCCGATCTCGGCCGTGTTGCCCACA
>NZ_CBDTNW010000121.1:0-24836 GCF_965361815.1 Rubneribacter sp. | reverse complement strand
GGCGGGTGCGGCGGGTGCTTGCGCGAAGGCGCCGCCGTCCGCGCCAGCCAAACGCCCGATGGATATTATTTGGACGAGGGAATCCGCCCGGACAATCCTCTATAATCGTGTTCGACGCGAAAGGACGGTTCCGTGGCTGCTGGCGATACCAAGTTCTCCCATATAACGGTGAACGCCAACGACGATGACGACGTGGTGATCCAAGCCGGCGCCCGCCCGGCGCGCCCCGCCGCCGATCCTGCGCCGCACGTCCCGGAAGCCGCCCCGGCCTCGGAGGCGCCCGCCGCGCCCGAGCGGTCTGCGCCCGCGCCCGCGGACGCGGCCACCGCCTCCCGTCCGCGCGACAAGAAAGGCTACCGTCCGACGACCGCCGATGACCTGAAGGCCGAGCCCATGTCGACGATGCAGAAGGCCATCATCGTGCTCGCGCTCGTCGGCATAGCGGCGTTCGTCGCTTACTACCTGTTCTTCATGCGCTAGCCGCAGGCCGGCGCCCAAAAGGAAGGTGCTCCGATGCCCAAACACGCCTCAAACGAACCACGCGGCGCTTCAAGCGGCAAGAACGATTTCGACTCTGACGAGCGCATCGGCCTGACAGAGGCCTTTCCCGCCGTGCAGCCCTCCGACCCCAAGGCCGGGGAGGACGGGCGCATCGGGCTCACGGAGGCCTTCGCCCCCGTGGCGGCCGGCGAAGGGGCCCACGCCGGAGGGTTCAGCTACCAGGGCGACAACGACGACGAGTACCCCGACGCCTTCGAGAGCCTCGAGCCGGTGGAGGCGCCGCCGCTGCTGTTCGACGACGCTCCCGCTCCCGAGCCCAAGCGGACCCGGGGTCGCCACGGCAAGGAGCGCAAGCCTCCTGTTCCGCCGCATCAGCGCAAGTCCCGCCGGATGCGCAAGATACTCATAGCCATCGTGGTGCTGCTCGTGCTGCTCATCGGCGCTTTGGGGTACTTCGTCTGGCAGTGGTTCCAGGAAAGCCAGCTGGTGGCCGCTCAGCAGGCCCAGGAGCAGCAAAGCTCGCAGGAGGTGGGCTCGCTGCAGCAGGATCAGAGCGAGACCAAGGACGCCAGCACCACCGTGTCCAAGAAGACCGAGGCCCCCTCGCTCACGTCCCTTCTGGGCATGACCAAGGACCAGGCCATCGAATCGCTCAAGCGCGGGGCGACCGAGACCAGCTCCAAGGAGGTCAACGAGGAGGGCAACCCCGTCAAGACGAATGTGACGGTGGCCTTGACCGACGAGCCCGCCGACACGCGTTCGGGCACCCCCACGGTGTATCTGGGCCTGAACGAAGAGGGCGCGGTGGTGCAGGCGGGCTATTCGGCCGCCACCGCGTCATTGGGCTATGGCTCGCTCAGCTTCGTGGATGCGGTGCAAAACGAGCGCATTGTGGAGAAGACCCTGCAGGAGGCGGGCGTCAGCGTGGCCGAGGGTTCGGTGGAGCTTCCCGCCGACAAGTCGGAGTACTCCGAGTACGCCAGCGACGGCACCACGCTCGTGAAGGAGAGCTGCTCGTTCTCCGGCACGGTGGAGTTCAACGGGGCGCCGCACGAGTGGTCCTCGGTGCTGCTCTACGACTACGCCACGGCCAACACCTCCGGCAACCTGGCCGACACCGTCCGCATCATCTACGTTTACGTGAACGCGTAGAGCCGCGGGCGCCGATCGTCGGTCCGGTCGGCGCCCGATCTCGCGAAGGGCCCGCCTCTCCGGCACACGCACGGGAGAGGCGGGCCCTTCGCGTTGGGGCGCCTTCGAACGGAAGGGGGCGAATCCCCTACGTGCTGGGAAAACACTCTAACCCACTTTACAACAGAATCGCAGGTCAGACCGCAAATCGCCCATCACTTCGCACCACAAGAAATCGCTCCTTCGGGGATTCTTCTTGACAGTATTCTTTACTGCCAGGGGTCCCCGAGGGGCACGGAAACGAAGGATGGGAGACCCAACATGACGAACGATACCAAGTGGGAAGAGCTTAGGCAAGCCGAGGAAATGGCGTACTTCAAGGCAGGCGTCTGTCTGTACTCGCCCGAGAGCTACAGCCTCGAGGAGAAGAAGGAGATCTGCAACGAGATGATGGCGTCGAGCAAGGCCATGCTCGATGCGATGCGCGAGGACTTCCAGAGCTATCCGCCAGAGTTCCGCGCCAAGCTCCTGGACATGCTCTGCCAGTCGGGAGTTGAGAGCGCAGACTGGTGGTGGGATGTGCTCGTGGGCGACGGAGACCCGCTCTACCGCGAGCTCGAGCCGCTGAGCTAGTCCACGCCCATACTTTAAGCAAGGAGGCCGTCTATCAAGCTGATAGGCGGCCTCCCGCATTTCATTCGTCTTTGCCCGCGCGCTTGCCACGCTCGAACGCCTTGAACACCGGCACTACGGGCAGGAACAGCACGACCATCGCCAGGCAGGCTACGTCTCCCAGGAGCCAGCCCGCCTGGTCGGCCCAGAACTCGATCCGCCGCCTCATGACAGCATCTCGTTCACGCGCCGCTGCACGATCGAGTAGTACGAGCCCAGGCGCCGCCTGCGCTCCTCGCCGTTGCCGTAGTCGCCACGGATCACCGCGCGCGCCATCGCGTCGACGTCCATGGAGGTCGAGCTCGCGCCCAAGGCGCCGAGGATCTCGTTCACGCGCTTCTGCACTGCCGAGTACTTGTCGCCCAGGCGCCGCTTGCGATCGTCGCCGTTTCCGAACTCGCCGGCGATGACGCGCCGCGCGAGGGCGTCCACGTCGTAGGAGCCAGAGGAAGAGCCGCCGGAAAGGATCCGGTTGACCTCCGCCTGCACCTCGTCGTACCGGCTGCCCAGCGCGGCCCTGCGAGCATCGCCATTGCCGAAATCTCCGGCGATGACCCTCGCCGCAAGCTCTGACACGTCGCCGGAGGGCGCACCAGAGCCGGTAGGGGTTGAGGCGCTGCCCACGTCGGCCTTGCCGTTGTAATGGAGAATGCCATCCCAGCGCCCGGAGTAGTAGTCGTGCACCCAGCTCTCGCGCCCGGTCTGGTCGCCGGGCTCGCCGTCGATGCCGCCGGTCTCGGAGATCGAGAACTCGGCCAGCAGGTCGGCGGTCCCGTCGTTGCGCACGCACATCGCGGTGTGGGCAGACTCGTCCAGGTAGATGTCGCCGCGCTGCGCGTTGAACGATATCGGCTTCCACGAGAAGAGCCCCGAGCCCACGAACATCTCGCGCATGCCGCCGGTCCAGTTGTAGCGGGTGATCAGGCCGTCGTAGGGAGATCCGGCCAAAGCGAGCTCCCACGCCTCGCAGACGGCCGAGGAGCAGTCGCGGTCGCCCTTGGTCACGCGGATCGTCCCCGCGTCGGTCTGCACGTTGCAGTGGCCCGACGTGCCGTGCCGCCCGGGCTGCGAGTACCCGTGCTCGGCGCAGTTGCAGAGGTGCTCCATGATCTGCGCCGCCACGTTGGCTCTCGATATGCTCACGGTCTTCACCTCCTCGGTGACAGCGGAGGCGCCGGCCACAGCGCAGAGCCTCCGCCAGTCGTCCCTGGTGCCGTAGAAGAGATCCAAATCGAGATGGCCGCCGTAGCCGGTTATTCGCCCGGTGCCGGTGTATTGGAAGATCAGCGGCGATTCCCACGCCCCGAAGTCCCAGCCGTCGGTCCAGGGCTCGCTCACGAAGCCCGTGTCCTCGTAGTTGGGGTACTGGGCAACCCAGAGCGGGTACGTCTTGGCCACGGCCGTCCAGTCGTAGGAGAAGAGAACTGACTTGCTCGTGTAGATGCCGGGCGTCACGCAGGTCTTCTCGCGCACGCGGTCGAGCCACTTCTTCGCCCACGACGGCCCCAGGCCCAGAGCGTCAGCCTCCCAGTCCAGGAACGGGATTGCCTTGCCCACGTAGGGCTTGAAGGCGGAGATGAACCAGTCCGCCTCGGCTTCGGCCGAGCCCTCGTACCCACGGTCGCGGGCGTAGTGGTAGCAGCCGAGCAGCTTGCCGGCCGCCAGCGTCTCGTCGGCGTGCCGGAGGAAGCACTCGTTGGCGTACCCCGCGCCTCCGGTCGCCTTCACGATCACGAAGTCGCAGGTGGTCATGCCCGAGACGACCAGGTCGTCTTGCCAGCTGGAGATGTCGATGCCGTTAAGCCCCATGGCTGCCGCCCTTCGGGATCACGATGTCCTCGTCGCCCCCGCCGAGGGCGGCCATGATGGGAGAAAGCACGGCCATCACCAGGGCCACGACCAGGCCTCTCACGCTCGGGTCCAGGACGCACCAGCCCATGATCAGGTCGATGTTGGCGATGACCACGCCAAGCACCCCCTGCACGATCGTGCGCGCCAGGCGCCAGTACCACTCGTTGCTTGCCAGGAACTCGTTCATGTCAGCCCGCCTTTCCCTTCAAGGACTCGATGTCGTGCTTCACGACAGCCATGTCCTGCTCGAGCGCGTAGGTGCGCTCAAGGACCTGGTTGTGCTTCTCGACCTTCTCCGTGAGGGCGTCGAGCTTGACCTCCATGACGGCCCTGCTCTTAGAGTTGGAAAGGATCACCCCGATCAGCGTCACGACACCGGTTATGCACGCCACGATGATTGACTCCATAAAGAAATGCCTCCCGAGATCGACTCTTCGTCCTCAGGAGGCAGTGTCCAACCGTGTCACAAGTAGGGCCCCGATGCGCGTCGGGGCCCCGCTACGGGATCTATGCTTGTGCCACTCAGATGCCAAACATGGCAGATGTGGCCTTCGCCTCGCGCTCGAGGAAACCAGACCAGGCTTCTTCGCAAGCTTCGGAGATGCTGTCGTAGTCAAAATCGCCTGGCGCGAAGTATGCGACGTAGGACCAGTAGCCGGTCCAGACGCCATGGAATGTCCCGCTCCCGTCACCAGAGAATGCGTCTGCGTAGGCATGCGAGGCTTCGACCCTCTCCTGCGAGAGCGGGGCGTTCTTTGGAAGGTGGAAGCAGAGCTGCAGAGAGAGGTCGCACCCAACGCCGTCTTTTGAGGGCTTGCTGATGAGCTCGTAGAACCAGTAGTGCTGCTGTCCCCAATTGTCAGAGCCGTCGACGGGCGGGAAGTGCTCCTCGAGGCTCTTTGTCCTGAACCTCACGTACTGCTTCCCCCGTGAGCAGGAGTCGACCACCTCGATGCCCGGCTTCCTGTGCGCCCAGTCGCGCACATATTGGTGGACAGTCTTTGTCGTGTCGGGCAGGTTTTTCATGATCAGGTCGATTGCCCTCTTATGCTCGAGGTAGATCTCGACGCAGCGCTCTTGCAGCGATTCGTCTCCCACGATATGTCTCCTTACGCTGTCGATGTAGTCTCCGATGAGCATCTGCGCCTTGTCAGAGACTTCGCAGCCGCCCATGGCATCTTCGACAATGCCAAGGATCGCGCGGTAGTCGATGGGCGCCCAGATCTCGCCGTCTTCCTCGCCTTCGGGCGGTGTGCCAAAGGGGCTCAGGAACAGATAGAGGTGCTCCCATCCCGGGTACCTGCGCTCGATAATCTCACGGTAGCGGGCCAGCTGGTCGTCGTGCTCTCCGGACCATATCTTGTTCTCGATGGCAAGCGTCATGCTGTTTGCGGTGGAAGTTGCCAGGATGTCGATATTGTCCGACTCGCGCAAGATGCGGAAGTCGGACATGTCCTCAGGCGCGATGCCTCCGGCGCGATCGATGAGGGCCGCCAGCACGCAGCCGCCGAGCCCGTGGTTGCCATTCGGCCTCATGAGCCAAGCGATTACGTTGCTATGGCGGATCTCGGTGTTTGTAATGCCCAACACCTCGAAGACGTTCAGCGCTTCTCCGTCGGCGCGTAGCGCCTCTAGCTCTTGTTCAAGTCCCTCGATCGCAGAGATGAGGTCGTCAAGGCACTGCTTGTTGCTTCGGTTGTCCCGTTCCTTCGTCATGCGCTCTCCATGCGGTTCCAAGTTTATCCGTCAAGGATACCGCACGGTAGGCATGAGCGCATGCAGCCGTCATTATGCCGCCGTCAAGTATCCCGCCTGCCCGGCCCGGTCGATCCGCATGTACGTGTAGTTGACGTTCGAGCTAGACCATGCCGTTCCGTTGCCGCCGACCAGCGCCCTGCAGCTGTAGAAGCACTGCGAGCCCGTGATGCCGCTCGAAGGCAGCGCCCACGTGCTGTCTGCGTAGATCGTCGTGAGCGAGGAGCACCCCGAGAACGTGTAGAACAGGTCCGTGAGCGTCGACGGGTCGAAGCCCCGGAAGTCGATGGTCGCGAACGCGCACGAGCTGAACGTGTAGCGCATCGAGCGCACGCCCGAGAGGTTGCCCAGGCCGCTCACGCTCGCCAGATTGGTGCAGCTGTAGAACAGGTAAATCAGGTTCAGATACGAGAACGTGGCCATGTCCGCCGCGAAGGTGACGCTCGTCAGGTACTGCCGGTGCGTCGGCCCGGTGGCGCCATCCCAGGGAGTGAAGCCCAGGCCCACGTACTTACCGATGGCGCAGATCCTGCCGGAGGCCCGCAGCGTGCGCGTGGCGTCGGGCGTGGAGGTCGCCGTGAGCACCGCCTCGCCGTTCTCGTAGAAGTGCGCCCAGAACCACGTGCGGTTGTCGTTGTTCGGGTCGGTCAGCACGCCGCCGGCGCCCAGCTTGCAAACGCTCCCCGCGCTCGTCATCGTCGGCACGAAGCCGTCCGTGCCGCCCACAAGGCGGTTGCAGCTGTAGAACATCGAGGACCCGCTGGTGATCGCGTTGGTGTAGCTCGTGGCGTAGATGGTCTCCAGGCTCCCGCAGCTCGAGAACATCTGCGTGGCCGTCTTGATGCCGCTGAGGTTCTCGAAGCCGCGTATCTCGGTGCAGTTCGAGAAGGCGTTGAACCAGTAGGCGCAGTTGGTCAGGCCCAGGGACCCGATGGTCGAGTCGATGTAGACCTTCTTCACCAGCAGCTTGATGGAGTCGTAGGAGCGCGCCGATGCCGACGAGTAGCCCGCCGGGTCGATCTCGAACACCTGCACGATGCGCCCGCCGGTCACGCTCGTGCGCCGCTCGTAGTAGTTGATCTCCAGGGTGCCGTCGTCGAGCAGCAGCGCCCGGATCTTGTAGCCAACGTCCCACTCGAGCGCCAGAATCGCGGCCGCCATCTCGCCCGGCGCGTAGAGCGTGCTCTCGCCGTTCTGCCCGCGAATGGCGCCCGCGATGTCCGAGAACACCGACTCCGGCAGCACGCCGCTCTCAAGCGCCATGTAGGGCTGCGCCTGGTAGTCGCCCGCGTCCGTGCCGTCGAGCGCCGCCACGGCAGCGGCCATCTCGCGGGGCTTGTAGGTCGTGGAGACGCCCGCCTGGTAGCGGATCGCATTGGCTATGTCGGTGAGTATGCGCGTGGATACGGTTCCAACTGCCATGTCTTAAAAATCCTCCTCTTCGAGGTTCGCCAGCGCGGCGATCGCGTCGTCCACGTACTGCTTAGTCGCGTAGGCGGAGAGGTCCGGTGTAGTGCCGGCCGGTCCCTGCGGCCCGGTCGGCCCCGTGGCACCCGTCTCGCCCTTGAGGTTGTGGAACGCGAAGGCGAACGTCCTGGCAGACGCCGTGCCGCCGAGCGTCACGCTCACGGAGGGCGTGCCGGTGGACGAATCGACGGTTGCAGAAGCACCTGTGATTGTCGCATTCACACCGTCGTCGCCCGTGTCGCCCTTCGGTCCCTGCGGACCAGTGGCGCCGGTCTCGCCCTGGATTCCCTGCGGCCCCGTCTCGCCCTGGGGACCGGTGGCGCCCTGTATTCCCTGGATGCCCTGCGGCCCGCGCAGGTCGGCCGAGCTCGTGCCCGACGCGCTCGTCACGGTAAGCACCGAGCCGTCCCAGCTGTGCGTGCAAGAGACGCCGTCAGCACCAGTGGGACCGGTCAAACCCTGTGGCCCCGTGTCGCCTGTGTCGCCCTTCGGGCCTTGCGGTCCGGTGTCGCCTGTGTCGCCCTTCTCACCCTGGGGTCCCTGCGGGCCAGTTGCTCCGGTAGCACCAGTCTCGCCTTGGATGCCCTGTGGTCCTTGCGGTCCGGTCGCGCCCGTGTCTCCTTTGGGTCCCTGGGGGCCTGTCTCGCCGGTGTCGCCCTTCGGGCCCTGCGCACCAGTGGCGCCTGTCTCTCCGGTGTCGCCCTTGGGTCCCTGCGGCCCCGTCAAGCCCTGGATGCCCTGCGGTCCTTGCTCGCCGGTTTCGCCCTTGGGACCCTGCGGGCCAACATCTCCCGTGTCTCCCTTGTCGCCCTTCACGCCCTTCGAGACATTTGCGGTCGTCGTTCCGTTCCTGTCGGTGATGGTGATGGTGGCGCCCTCTGCCGTCTGCGTGATCGTCGCCGTCGGGCTGAACCCGTCCGCGCCGTCGGCCCCGTCGTAGTCGCCGCGCTGGGCCGCTTCCTGGATTGCGTTGGCAACCGCCGTGGCGGAATCCGCCGCGTCGCTCGCGGCCTCGGCTGCCTCGTTCGCCGCGTCTGCCGCAGCCGTGGTGATCTCGATCGCGCCCTCGTAGCGCATGATTGTCTCCACGAATAGGGTGAAGCCGTCCTCGCTCTCGGTGCCGCCGATGATGACAGGCTCAACCCGGATCGTGAACGCACGGGTGGAGATGGACTTCCCGTCGTGGGTCACCATGAACTGCGCCTCCACGACGCCCTCGGCCTCCTGCATGGCGGCCGGGTAGTACACGACGTACTGGCCCAGGGTCGCGTCGATCTCGTCCATGGGCTCGCATCCGCGCGTGCCGGCCATCTTGTGCCGCCAAAGGAAGTAGACCTCGGCGCCGGTCAGGTCGGCCGCAGCGCCGCCCTGCCGCACGTGCAGCTCCAGGCCGCGCCCCGTGGCGTCTGCCGGCGATGCGACCAGGAAGTCTCCCAGCCGCTCGTCCGCTGAGTCCCATATTATCGTGTGAAGTCCGTAACCGTCGAGCATGCCGCCCCCTTCGTCGTCTGGTGGCAACAGCATGCGGCCATGTCACAGAAAGCCGTCCAAGCGTTGCGCGGCGCCCCGCACGTGCCCGCAGGCCAATGCCGCGCAACGTCCGGCCCCGCCCGTGGTGCGCTTCACGCTCACGCACCTGCGGGCTCGCAGGTCAGGTGGGTTCCAGCGCACCACGGCCGGGGCCGCTCAATCAGCAATGCGGGGCATTTGAAATCAGAAGTCCAGATCCCCGAGCTCGTCCAGGTCGTCGATCGCCGTGGTCACGGTGTTCTCCACCACGGTCACCGATGCCGCCGTCGTCAGGTTGCCGTCGATGCCCACCACGTCGTCGCGCAGCGTGGCCACGTCCGCCGCTAATGCGCTCACCTGCGCGTAGTCCACGGGCTCCACGGTGCCGATCGTCACCCGCGCCACCACGAGCTCGCCGAAGGTGCGCACGCGCCGCACGACGCGTGCGGTCAGCCTCCACTCCGGGTCGCGCGACGTGTCGATCACCGCCACGGTGTCGCCCAGGTCGGCGTCGTCGCCGTCGAGGGCGGCCACGTCCACCTCGTAGCTCACCTTGGGCTGCACGGCATCCGCGAGCGCCCGCCTGGTCAGCGCCAGCAGCCGCTCGGGCTCGGTGACCTCCGAGAACGTCACCTGGCCGAAGCTGTGGACCTTCGCCGTGCGGTCCGCGTTCCATCGGCCCCACACCTGCTTGGCGCTCTCGTCGGCCACGTAGTTCAGCCCGCCGTTGATCTCGCCGAAGGTCAGCTTGCGACGGTACCCGGCCTTGTAGTTGCCGTCCTCGTCGGTGAAGGGCAAGCCCGCGCCAAAGCCGTAGAGCGCGGTGTACACGTCCTGCTCGAGCACGGTCCTCGTACACCCGGCCATGTTCTTGCCGTAGGTGAAACGAAGCCCACGCCACTCGCCGCGCTGAGAATCAAGGCGGATCGAGCGCGATGCCACGCGGCCGTTTTCAACCGTGATTATCGGCGTCACCTCGCCACCCCAGACCTCAGCCACGCGCCTGAGCGCCCAGAGCGCGTTCTGGTGGTATATGAGCGCCCCTGCGGTGCCAAGACTCGCGCAATAGGTGACGGACCAGCGAGTCGGCGCCAGCACGGCAGCGAGCGCCTGTTGCGCCGTTCGGTTGACGAGCTGCGCCTCCTCGATGAAGTCGTCCAACAGCTCGCAGAGCGACGACTCCGCATACACCGAGCAGAGCCCCGCAACCGGCTCGTCGGTCCTCACGACCACGTGCTCGCGCCAGGTCCCGTTGTCCAGCCAGAGCAGCCGGTCGCCCTTGGCGGGCACCTCGTAGCTCGCGAACTCCAGGGTGTCCTCGCCGTTGAGCTCTTCCGTATGGATAAGCTCGCCCACGACGCGAAGGAGCCCGATCCGCTCGTCCCACCGGTCGAACCAGTAGAGCGTCGGCACCGAGCCCGCCATGCTAGGCCCACCTCTCGGAGAAGCGCGTCTCCACGTAGGTGCAGTTGGAGGTCGAGACGATGCATTCGCCCGGCTCCAGCGCGAAGAAGTCGCTGGCAAGCGCCACGCAGTCACGGGAATCGACGTCGTTGATCAAGACGGTCTCGCCCTGGCAGTCAATCACGACGGCCTCGCCGCCAGTAAAGTCATAGTCGACCCGGATGCCCTTGCCGGCGGACGGCAGCGACACTTGCAGGTAGCTCCCTGCGGCCGCCACCACGCGGAACTCCGGAAGCGTGGGCCAGTCGCCGCCCACCTCGAAGCGGGCCGTTCGCTCCACGCGCTCGGCGCCCCAGCCGATGGGGTCGAACAGCGTGAAGGTCAGCTCGCACTCGCCGGCCTCGAAGAGGTTGGACCAGTCGCCGGCGCCCACCAGGATCACGTCGCGGTACTCGACCTCGGGGTCGTCGGGAAGAATCAGATTGCCGCCGCCGGGCCACGACAGCCACCGTCGCAGCGTGCCGCGCATCCTGGCCATGCCGGTGAAGCCGGGGTTGTGGCCCATGTCCATGAACAGGCGCACACGCACGTCAACGGGCGGGATGTAGCCCGATACCAGTAGAGCCCCCGCGCGTCCCGGCACGGCCATCGCCTCGGCGACTATCGGGTTGGCCGCACGCTCGATGACCTCTGCGCTGCAGATCTCGGAGAAGTCGTTCCCCGCGTAGACGATCGACCTCATGCGTTGCCCCTAGCACGTCCGTAGGCGGATGCCCGCCTCTGCGACTCGCGAGCCGCCCTGTCGTCCTTGCCGAACGGCCTTGCACGCTTCACCGTGGCCTCGGCCTGGTGCCCGGATGCGTTAACGCGCCTGCCCTTGTCGCTCATATGCCCCTCACCACCGTCAGCAAAACGTCGAAGGCCCAGACGAAGCGCCCGGACCCGTCGATCTCCTTGAAGGAAGGCGCCGTGGTGTCGAGCCCCACGATGCGGCACGAACCGTTCTCCGCCACCGGCTCCCAGCCGTAGGCGCGGATCCATTTCTCACAAGCAATCGCGTCGGCCTCGGCCGTGGCCGCGACTTCGCGAACGACGAGCACGGCCACCGCCACGGTCCCGCGCTCCTCGTGCTCCATGCGGGAGACGCGCTCGAACTTCCCCTCGCGAAGCACGATGGGCTCGGGCTCGTCGTCGGCGGACGGAAGACTTGCGAAGTAGCTTGCGAAGTCGCCCTCTAGCAGGGCCTTCGCCACCAAGAATGAGAGCTGCAAAGCCAGCTCACCTCACCTTCAGTTCCCAGTGGTGCACGCGGCCGAACAGGTCGCAGCACGCGTGCGACTCGGCCACCATCATCGAGTGCCCGCTCACCGCGATGCGCGACCCCGCCGGCACGTCGAACGCGCCGATGGAGTTCACGGCATCGACGAACACGGTTCCCTGGCCAGCGTCGGAGCCCCTGTGGTCGTCGCCCGAGACCTTCTGCGTCCGCTCGAAGCGAACGTTGGCGATGATCTGCGGCTCCTCGAAGGTGCCGTCAGGCAACGGCGTGCGCACGGTCATTACGTCGGGCAGCGCCGAGCGCGGTATCGGGCGGATCGACCTCATCAGCAGACCCCCGAAAACGCCATACCGGAGAGCCCGAGCTCGCGAAGCGCCGCGGCCGTCGCCAGCTCCTCTCCGGTCGTCTGTTGCGACGCGTAGTTCTTCACGCTGAACTCGCCGATCTGGAAGCCGCCGACCTCGCCCGCGCCGTACTCGGCGAAGGCGTCGACGGCCGCGCACACCGCGCGCTTGAAAACGTTGCAGGTGGTCTTAGCGCCCTTCACCTCGCAGAGCCACTTCACGTGGCTGTCCGCGATGGGAAGAGATGCCGCGAAGGCGGCCTCAGAGAGACCGCCCCCGTAGGCTTGCGAGTAGAACTCGTATGTCACGGTGGACGCCACGGCTACTCCGTGGAGGCCGAGACGTACACGCCGTCGAGCTTGTTGTCGAAGAGCTCCACGATGCCGTACTTGCGATACTTCATCATGTAGCTGTCCAGCGCCTCGAGCTCGTCCGGGGAGAACACGCGCGACGCCACGTGCTTGTCGAACTTGATGACCGCGCTGCGCTCCACCACCATGAAGTTGATGTCCAGGCCGGGCGTGGTGGTCATCTCGTAGTAGGTGCCCAGGTTGGCTTTCACGGGGCTCGCGACCTCGGTGTACACGTAGGGGCTCGCCGAAGTGCCGGATCCCGAGCGGGTGTAGTACGTCTTGCCGGAGTCGACCTCGGTGTCCGTGGTCAGTTCGTAGGTCGCTGCGCGCTTCTGGTAGCCGAACTGGTCGTCGTCGCCGGAGAGCAGGTCGATGGCCGTGTAGAAGCGCACCTGCGGCACCTCCACGATGCGCGAGAAGCGCTCGAGCACGCGGTTGGAGCGGTTCGGGTTCGCGTAGGAGAAGTCGTCCAGGACGCCCTTGAGCGTGGGCGTGATGAACAGGATGCGGCTGCCCAGAGTCACCTGGTTCTCGTCCATGGCAGAGGTCACGGTGCGCAGGTCCTCCAGGATGTCCTCGGCGTCCGCGCTCGCGTAGCTCTCGGACTCCACAGTCACGCCCGTGTGGCCCGCAATCTGCGCGAAGGTGAAGGCATCGGCCTCCGGGGCTACCTGCGTGCGCTGGAGCTCGGCGCCGGCCTCCACGAAGCAGTCGTTCACGCCTGCCTCCTCCACGTCCATGACGTCGGCGAAAAGTCGGATGCCGCGATCGTAGTTGAAGGTCTTGGTCTCGAACTCGTAGGTGATCGCGCCGGTCTTGTAGCCCACGTTGCGAGTGTAGTTCCCCAGGCCGGTGACGGAGATCTTAGGGATGAGGATCTCCTTCGCGTTGTGCCCGGCTCGCACCATGCGGCGGCCGGAGTTGAGCACGCCCGAGACGGACGCCCTCTGGTACACCTCGTCGATGACTGCGGTGTAGTTGCGTGCGAATGCGATGTTGTTAGGCATCTCTTAGCCCTCCTTCTTGGTGTCGTCGTCGGTGAGTCCCGCGATCTCGCGCCAGTGCTTGAGCGTCTTGCCCTCGTCGCTGGCCGCGCCCGCGTTCGGCAGGCCAGTCGTGCCGGAGCCGCCGGCATTGCCGCCCTTGGCGTGCTTGTCGCCAGCCTCGAAGAGCCAGGGCTCGGCCTCCTTGAGTTTGTCCACGTCGTTATCGTGGTCGGATAGGAGGGCGCGTGCCGCCTTCACGTTGCGCACGCCCGCGAGCTGCAGCTTGAAGTTGATCCGGTCGGACTCTCCCTGGGCCTTGAGCTCCGCGATCTCGCCGCGCAGCTGCTCGGCGGTCTCGGCGTTCTTCGCCGCCTCGGCCACCTGCGCCTCGAGGGAGGCGATCTTCTCGTCGCGCTCGGCGATCTGCCTCTCGTAGTCGGGCGTCTCTACCTGCGACTGGCCCTGTTGCTGCGTTTCCTGCTGCTCTTGGCCCTGCTGTTGCGCCTGGTCCTGCGCACCCTGCGTGGCTTCCTGACCGCCATTGGTCTCACCGTCCATGTTCCTGCCTGCCTTTCGTCTCGTAAGGCGGGCAGAGACGAACAATGCCCGCACCTTTACCGGTACGGGCATTGTCTTGGGATGTCACAAGGTGACGATTGCATACAGCTGCTGTTGTTATGGCGTAGGCAACCCAAGAAGCGTCTGGGCAATGATTACAAGCAAACCGCCGATAACCGCAGTGATAATGGGCACGACTACATTCCAGGCTATCTTGCTGCCCATTGGCTCCTCTTTCTGCACCGGAGGATCTACCTGAATGTGCAAGACGTCGCTGTTGATCTCGTAATTCACACGTTCGATTTTCGATGAGGGCTGATTGCCAGCATCGATGCCAAGCTCGTCGAGACAACCGAACTCTTCTTCCAGAAGAAGCAGTGACTTGAGAAGGCGATTCTTTATTTCGGCAAGCGCATTCTGAATGAATGATTTCGGAATGGTTTGCCCAATGTAGAAGCATTGGATTCCGCCGTTTGAGTTCTTGTCTACCTCGTTGGCGAAGATGGAGCGATCCAGGTGGATTGACGGTTCAGACCCATCGAGGAGTGCTTCAAAAGCCGTAATGCTTTGTGTAAAACGAACATCAGCGATCTGCTCAAGGACATCCATGCCAAGAAAGCCAGGGTCAAGGGGAACGTTCTTTACCTGATGGACCATGTTGTTGATTCCAGAATAGGTAAAATTGATGCTCTTCGCATGCCTGTACTCAGGAACATCGTCCTCGGAGGCATAGCCAACAAGCTCGCTTTCGGCCCATTTTTCGAGATCTTTGTTCTTTAGATCGTGAGCAATAACTTGGAGCCTCGTAAGCGATTGAGCGAGGCTTACCTCATCATCGACGATAGCTCTAATGATTTTGCTCTTTGGCATAATGCTCCTGTATTCCTAAGCGTGTCGGTCTTCCATCTGGTGGTCCAAGTCCGCAAGCCGTTCAAGCCACCGCCTCATGCTGCCGTCCTCAAAGAAGCCGAGCAAAGCACCCTCACAGAACCTGTCAGCCCGCACGGCACCCAGGATCAAGGCCGTCACCGCTTGTCCATCGAGTTGAGAAACGTCAGCCTCGCTCATCATACGACCATCCCATTTCAAACCATTGCGCTCAAGGATGTCGTTATATCGGTTGAGACCATATTCCGGGTGGCCTTCCTCAAATGTGTAAATGGCATCATAGACGCCCATGACAAGCGGGCCGTAGTCCACATAGGGCATCTGTATGGGGTCGTCCATCGTGCCCTTGCTCTCGTGGTCGATTACCCATTCGCCATAGCCTTCCACTTTGTCAAATTCAGGCAAATATCGTGTCAAACTCTCATACATAGGCAACCTCTTTGGCAAAGTGTGTATGGGCAATTGTGTCAAGCTGCATCCGTATCTCATCAAATGGCAGGTCAAGATCAAGTGTCTTCACGCTAATCCGGTTCCCACTCATGTGGTAGGCCGCATCCGGCTGAACCTCCTCGTCGGTCCTCGCATAGAGTAGCAGGCCCGAAACCTCGTGAGGTTGTCCTTCTAGCTCGGCCTCCTTGTTCTTCACGTAGGTAAAGATCTGGTACAGGTTGTTGCTGTGGACAGTGTGCTTGTCGAACTGCTGTTGAGTGTTCCCTGAGTGTTCGTAGTACTTCGCATCGATGATGAGAATATCTCCACGATGCGAGAGCGTGATGTCGCTCTTCATAGCGGGCAACATGTCGTCGAAGCCATCGTCGAGCGCCCAGCTGATGTAGCTCGCGCTCGCGTTCAACTCTGGGTGCTCGTGCCGGTAGTACTCGAGGATGAACTTTTCGTACAGGCGGCTCATATGCTGTTCGTCCAGGAAGTCCATGAGCCTCGAGGATCCGTCTGTCTGCGTCTGCAAAAGCCCCTTGGCCACGAGCCAGCAGACGTTCATCAGCATGCGGTACGTCTGATTGTTCCGGTTGAACCGCATGTGCCAGTCCACGGTGGCAAGGTTGATATCGTCCACATCCGAGAAGAACACAAGCATCCGCTTGAGCTCCTTCTTACGCGCCTTGTCGATATCCGAACGCAGGAGCAGCACGCACGTCGCCTTGAGGATCCGGTTCATCGTTGTATCGACGGAGAACTCGTCGTAGCTGCAAACCATCTGCCGGCGCAGCACGGAGCGCGTTTTCACCGACTCGGTAACCTCGATTTTGCCGCGCAGGGAGGAGAGCGCCTCAGTCTTGTCTACGTATTCGCGCCCCAGCCCGCGCTTGAGCTGCGAGCTGATGCCCCGCGCGAGGATTGCTGCGCAGAGCTCCGCTGTGTTGTCGAACTCCTCGGTGGCCACGTCGCGGTAGCCTTGCTCGCGTAGCACCTGGAAGGCGTAGGCGAGCATGTGGTAGATGTTCTGGATGCGGATCACTTGACGGACCTGCGCAGCGCGTCGGCCCATTCCCGCACCTTGCCCGGCTCATCGAACCAGTACTCGCGCAGCATGGGTATGAGCTCGTACTCCACGATGGCGGATAGCTTTGCGTCGGTCACGTCCTCTGCCTTCATGCCGCAGAAGTAGCTGTGCCCGATGCAGAATCCCTCACCCAGCGTCTCGTCCTTGGCGATGTCCTCGTTCAGGCTCACCACGCAGGCGAGGAGGTCGTTGAGCTTTACGCTGTCCAGTCCGTCGCGGTACGTGACGAACCCGTCAGAGCCAAAGCCGGGCTTCAGGTCGAAGAACGCAAAGCGGCGCCTCAGAGCGTAGTCGAGCATCGCCAGGGACCGGTCGGCAGTGTTCATCATGCCGATGAGGTAGACGTTGCTCGGGACATAGAAGAGCTCGCGGGAGTAGAGCAGCTGCAGCTTGTTCTTGGAGCCGCGCTTATCGTTCTCGATGAGCATGAACAGCTCACCGAAGATCTTGGAGAGGTTGCCGCGGTTGATCTCGTCGATGATGAAAAAGTACGCGTTCTCGTCGTCTTCGGCAGCCTTCTTGCAGAAGGTGTAGAACGCGCCCTTCTCGAGCTCGAAGCCGGCGGCCGACGGCCGGTAGCCCTCGATGAAGTCCTCGTAGCTGTAGCTCTGGTGGAACTGAACCATCATCACGCGCTCGGGATCCTTCACGCCCATCATCGAGTAGGCCAGGCGCTTGGCCACGAAGGTCTTTCCTACGCCGGGGGCACCCTGCAGGATGATGTTCTTCTTCGAGCGAAGCACGCCGACGAGCGTGTCGTACTGTTCCTCGCTCATGTACGCCTCGCTGAGGAACTGGTCCTTGTCGTACTCGGGGTAGTCAGGAGTGGGCTCGTCCCCGCCAATCTCATCGATTACGTCGTCGTCGACCACGTCCTCGAAGTACGAGGACACCTCAGCTACGAAGTCGGTATAGTCCGTCACTTCTGTCAGCGTCTTCTGGGCGAACTTCTTGTCCCTAGGCCAGCTGCCCTTGTGGGTCCACCTCACGCGGCGCAGGTTGGGATAGTAGTCGCTGCCGCCCTGCACGTACTCATAGTCGCCGACAACGACGCCGCGTCCGATGATCTCGCTCATGCCTCGCTTCGCGAAGATGACGTCGCCGGGCTTCACGTCGTGGACGAGCTGCCATAGCGCGTGCGCGGAGTTCTTCTGCGAGGTCTTGTCGCTGTACTGCACGAGTAGCGCCTGTCGCAGGTCCTCCTTGGTCTCATAGGCGCTGAGGTCGCCGATCTTGCTCCATGCGAGCGCCATCACCCCACGGTCATAGAACTCGTCCCATCTCGCGGCACCCTCACCTGGGGCATAGAGCCAGTAGTGTGTGGTCTCGACGCCTGCGTCACCCAGCGAGTTCTCCTCGGCCTCCTGCTCTGCGGCCTTCTCCGCCGCCTTCTTCTCCTTGTTGACGCGCTCAGACTCGACAAAGGCGGCGTTGGATAGCGAGGGGAAGTCGGCGTAGGGGCAGGCATCGCTACCGAGTTCCGCTCTTATGGCGTCGCATATGGCGAGGTACTGCTCGCCGTCGTGGATCGGGGAATCCTTTTCCTTCGGCACAATCTCGGCGATGCTGGGCCCCGTTTTAGATACGTCCCCCATGAACCACCGGTTGCGCGAGTCCAGGTTGATGAAGGTGAGCGGTCGCACCCAGTAGAGCCCCATGGTGAGCTTCCAACCGAGGCCGAACTGGACGACCGTAGCGTTGAATGCCTCGATAAACAATCTCCGGTTTTCGGCAGTGTCACTAGCGGCTAGAGCAAGCTCAGCCTCAAAAACCCGCCAGAGGTTATCGATGTCATGCTCGCCGCGCCGGTCATCGCCCACGAACGCATAGAAGGTAGCGTTGAGGTTGTTGAGCACGGGGATTCCGTCGAAGTCATTCGGTAGCTCAGCCTCGATGCCAAACGCCTTGGCGATGGCAGCGATAATCTTCTTCCGGTTTGCTTCCGAGATTCCCTTGTTGAAGAGCCCATAGACGGTGTAGGGGTCGATGTCGGCTGGCGTGCTAGAGCTATCGAGCCTTGGGAGTTTCATCCCTAGACCCACATAAACCATCTGCAGCTTCTCGATGAGCTTATGTCGATTGTCCTTGAAAGGCAAAAGCTTGTCGGCAAGCTCGCTGTAGAGGCCTGTCCATGTGTATTGTTGTCTATTCATGACATCGTCCTTCATTCGCAGCATCCCTCGTGTGCGCATTATTCGGGGAGAGCTGAAAGGAAAGCATCAATCCTATCGACAATGCGTTCTTGCTCTGCAAAAGGCGGGAGGGGAATGATTGTCTTTCCGAGATTCCCTTGGCTGATTGTATTTTGCCCAGCAGTCGTTTTGATTAGAGGGTCGACCTGCTTGCGCACGAGTTCAGAACGACAGATCAGTGAGATATATCTAGGGCTGATACGATTTGAGTAGCTCTTGCCACAGAAGAGGTGATCGCAATAAGACATTTCGGCGTCATCGAGGTATTGGTAGATTGTTGCCACTTTCTCCCTGCTGCCGTTGACCCTTATTATTACAAGGTCCCCGCGCTCGATGATATGCGATGCGTACTCAGAATCTGCCAAAGAAAGCTCGCGCACGTCACTGGTGTCAATCCTGCCATCCGTTAAATCTGCAAGACGCAAAACCGGATGCGGCGTTCCGCCTTCAGTGCCTCTGCTAGCGGTCCCATTTGTGAATCGATACAGGTCAGAAAGGTGTACCCACTTCCAGCTTGACGGGATTCTGAAAGGCTCCTCATTCTCAGAGACAGGCGGAAGGGGTTTCGTTTTCCTAATAACCTTGGCGGCCTGTAGTGCAGCTCTTTTCTCTGCGATATGTTCGAGTAGATTGACAGCCGTGCCATCCTCGGGTAGCTGTTCAGTCAGCTTGCCGCGTATTCCCGCCTCGATAATCTTGTTTCTTATGGACTGCATATTCTCTGAGTAGAGCCCCTGTAGGCTATCTATGTCATCAAGGATCGAGAAAACTGCCCCAACGGCAGCGACAATTCTCTTTTGTTCCTCAAATGGTGCAATTGGTATGAGATATGCTTTTACAATTGTCGGTTTGACTCTCTGTTGCCCGACAATACCGCGGAATTGCGCTGATCCCGCATCGATGAATCTCTGGTCGAGCAAAAGTAGACGTGTGTATTCAGGCAACATCTCTTTCTGTCTCAGTACGATGAGTCCAGTTGTGCCTCCTCCGATGCCATTTGGCAAGCCGGAAGCTATAAAGGACTTTCTGTTTTCAAAACTTGGAGATATCTTAGCGAATGCAACATCGCCATCAGCAAAACGGGAATGGTTCTTCGACGCCTCCGCCCATGGCAGTACTTCAAAAGAGAATCCACCGCTGAATCCGGCTTCAATTCTCTCCATGGGTATGAAGGCAGCTTCGCAATCATCGGATGCCACAACTCTTGGATTAATCTTGTAAACGTCTTCGAGCCGTGCCCATTCCCAGGATTCCGGCAGGTCATATGGAAGGTTCTCAGTTTGGACGATGCTCCGCTTGTTGTTTATCTTTCTTAGCAGATTAGCTGCAGGCTCATCCTCTGCGTAACGAACTGTAAGTTCTCCAGCCAAGGCAAGGTGCAGCACGCGACAACGGATGGATAATGTGTCGATCAAAGTTGCACTCCCTTCAACAGGGCTCTCAGCCGGTCAACAGCTGCCGCAATACCATTGGCCTCTTCCTGCATCTCACTGAGGATCTCCTCGAAAGTTCGCTCGTCCTTTTCTGATAGATCAAGCCACTTAAAATCGAGATCGTTGCGTTCTGCGATTTCCTCCTCGGTAAAGCAACGCCACCGTCCATTGGGGTTGTCTTCGGAATAGGTTTCGCGCCTGTCTTGCATATGCCCTGAGCAATAGCAATCAACAAAGTCCTGCAAGTGCTCGCGTTCCATACGTTTCTGCACAAGCGTGTGATGCACGCCGGTCCGATAGTCGTAGACCCAGATGTCGCCTGTTGGTTCACCCTTCTCGAAGAAGAGCACGTTGGTCTTAACACCGTTAGCGTAGAAGATGCCAGTTGGCAGTCGCAGGATGGTATGCAGATTGAAGTCACGCATAAGCTTCTCGCGTACCTGCTTTGTAGCACTGCCGTCGGTGAGTACGCTATCGGGCAGCACCACACCCACGCGCCCTCCAGTGCGTACGATGCTCATTATGTGCTGTAGAAAGTTCACCTGGTTGTCCGAGGTCTTGATGAACTCGGGGCGGTTAGCAGACACTTCTACGCTTCCCTGCGGGCGTGTTCCGAAAGGTGGGTTTGTCACTATTACATCAAAGAGCTCATCGGTCGTGTCAATGAGTGAGTCACGGTATGCGATGGGGCTCTTGCTCACGCCAATGTCGTGCAAATAGAGATTCATCGATGCAAGCGTTACGACGAGAGCTGTGTTGTCCGCTCCGTAGAGAGCGTTGTTCTTGAGGAACTTCTGCTTCTCGACATCCCTGCTCTGCGTGCGCATGTGCTCATAGGCTGCCAAGAGGAAGCCGCCTGTGCCGCAGCAGGGGTCTGCAACAGTCTCGCCGATTCTGGGCGCGACAACATCCACGATGGCAGAGATGAGCGGACGCGGCGTGAAGTATTGCCCGGCTCCGCTCTTCGTGTCTTGGCCGTTCTTCTCCAAAACGCTCTCGTAGACAGCGCCTTTGAAGTCGCCTTCCATCATGTACCAGTTTTCCTCGGCCACCATCTCGATGACCTTGGCGAGCATGACGGGACGGTCTATTTTGTTGGTTGCTCGTGTGAAGATGGTGCCAATGAGCCCTTCTTCCTTTGCGAGGTCAGAGAGAATCCCTTCATACTTCTCAACAAGATCGGTGCCGCTCAATCCTACAAGATCGCGCCACTTGCAGCCCTCAGGTATGGTGCTGCCGAGTCCCAGCTGCTCCTTCTCGTCGTCCATCTTCAAGAACAGGATGTAGGTGAGTTGCGTGAGGTAATCGGTGTAACCGATGCCTGCCGCAGCGAGGACGTTGGCTATGTTGTCTACTTTCTTGACGAGTGCAGACTCGCTCTTCTGGTTTGCCATATTATGCCGCCTTTAGTAGGAAATTAGATAGCGTCTGCATTTCTGTTGCGAGCGTTGGCGCGCCAAAGGAGGTGACGCCCCGTCGCCAGAGGTCGGTATCGATTTCATTGAGCTCCATAAGTGTTATAGCGCCGTCGTTGATTACAAACTCGGCAACTTGTCGCATTATTTCTACCTGGTCGGCGGTGAGGACGCGTTGCGCCTGTCCGCAGTACAGGGCGAATCGCTTTGCGTAGCCGGTGATGAGGCTCGTTAGTTTTCGGTTCTTCCCGTAAGCGTATCTCACAATCTGGATGAGGTGCGTAAGTGCATGCACGTTAGTCTTCGTGTCGAGCTCGTCAACGTTGCCCTCGTCGTCGATTACCTTGTAGTTCTTCCAGATGTTGTACGGCGTATACTGCCTGCTTTCGGCAAGGAGGCGTTCTTGCAGCTCAGTCAGCATGGTGTGCGTAATTAGCGTGTCCTCCGAGTTATAGATGATGCGGAGCGCTTCAATACTGTCCTTGTTCTCGGTGAGATAGTGCTCGAAGTTGTCGATGAACTTCTTTGCAGTCTCCTGTGAGAAGCCGGCATATATCAGCTCGTCTGGGTCTTCGTCGGTATTAAGCACATATCCACGTTGCATTTCAAGTAGCTTCTTGCGTGCGTCTATGTTGCCTATCAGCTGGTAGATAAGGTTCATCCTTTCGGTGTTGTTGTGAGAGGGGTCGATGTATTGGCAAACGTCGAGCAGACCATTGTCGATTGCCGTCTGAATGTTGGCAGCAATCGTCTTCGGCGCGAATCCATAGGAGTTGATGAAGTAGTCAAGATGATGCCCGAACAGCCGGTTGCCCTCGTAACGCATGTTGATGGTCGCGCAGTAGTCGCGCAGCAGGACAAGGTTCTCATCGGATAGCTCGTTGTGTGCCAGGTGCTCAAGCAGCTGTTCAAGCGTTAGGATTTTCTTGCCGCCCTGCCCGGTTACCGGGTGCGGAATAACCTTGTCATGTTCGGTAACACCGATAGCATCGACGATATAGTAGCAGTCCTTAGTTATCGCGTTCGGTGTCACCTCGCGCAGCCGGTCTTCCTTGACAACGCGGCAGCCACGGCCTTTCATCTGCGTGTAGAGTACATCCGAGTTGACGTCCTTCATGAACAGGACGACTTCGAGCGGCTTCACATCCGTACCGGTTGCCACAAGCGTGACGGTGATGGCAATGCGGAAATCCTTTTCAATGCGAAGGTCACGGATAAGCCCGTTCGAGTCATCGGAAGAGTAAGTGATCTTCTGGACAAAGTTATCGGGCACCTCTCCGCCCTCGAAAAGCGGCCCAAAGACGTCTCGCACGCCCTCAAGTATCTCGGATGCATGCCTGTCGTCTTTTGCGAATATGAGCGTCTTGGGCACGTATTCCCACCGCTCTTCACGGTCGGGATATAGCTCGGTGTAAATGGCGTTCCGGTAAGCCGTCAGCACCTCGCGTATCTGGTCCTCATTGACGATAGAGCGGTCAAGGTCGCTCTCGCTGTAGTCTTCGCGATGGTGAACAGTCTTCGTTGTCTTTTCTCCGGTCTTGCGCGATGTTTCCGTTACGGTGGTGCCTTCCTTGATGGCACCACCATGTTCGGTTACCTGTGTCTTTATCCGATAAACGCGGAAGGGAACGTTTACTCCATCGACGACCGATTGGTCGTAGGTGTAGTTCTCCACGATGTTCATGTCGAAGAATGCGAAGGCTTCTGGCGTTGGTGTGGCTGTAAGGCCCAATACGGTTGCGCCGGTGAAATAGTCGAGGACGGCCTTCCATTTGCCGTATATGGACCGGTGACATTCGTCCACGATGATGAGGTCGAAGTAATCGGGCGGCACCTGTATGTCATCGCCAAGAACGATGGTTTCCTGCGCCTTCTTCTCTTCCTCTTCTGTTGTGCGCTCGTCCTCGGCGTCCTCGCTCATCTCTGAAATGCTTTGACCGGTCATTACGGCAAAGAGTTTCTGGATGGTCGAGATAACGATCTCGGACTTGATATCCGCCGGTTTTCGCAGTCGACTAATACGGTAGAGCGAGCTCATTTCCTGCTGCCCTTCCGTTCGATCAAATTGGCTGAACTCAGCTTCGGTCTGCCGTGCCAGGTTGTTGCGATCCACAAGGAACAGAATCCGCCGTGCCGGCGTATAGTTGAGAAGACGGTAGCTCGCAAGACATGCCAGGTACGTCTTGCCGCTTCCCGTAGCGAGGATCGCAAGGTTCCTCTTCTTGCCGTATTTCAGATGCTCCTCAAACTTGAGCTCAGCCCGGTACTGGCAGTCTCTAAGGCCGCGCCTCTCAAGTCGTGGCAATGCGCCGTATTCGGATTGGCCGTTGATAATTTTTAGCATCTGCTTGGGTGAATGCATCCCATTCAGCTCAACGTAGTCACTATTTGCGTCGCGCATGTCCTTGAAATAGATCTTCTTTCCGTTCGCCATGTAGACGAGGGGAATGAAGCCGTCGAGCCAAAGACCGTACCAGTTTTGCGGGTGGGTAGCGTAAAACTCGGCTTGGTCTGCCACGTCATCACCAAGGGAGTTTTCCTCGCGCTTTGCTTCTACGACCGCAATGGCTTTGTCATCAACAAATAGGAGATAGTCACTCTCCTTGTTTCCCTGCATAAGCATCTCTTCGACGGCTTGAGCATTCTTGGGAACGTACTCGTCGCGTGGCACAATGTCCCAACCGGCATCGTTGAGTTGCTTGTCAATCTTCTTGCGGGCTTTCTGCTCGGGAGTCTCGATAGGCATCATTCTATGACCTCCCAGAAAGCTCGTTGATGATGCAGTTGCGGATGAAGGCAGAGAAGCTGACACCACGAAGCCTGGCAGCCTCAGCGGCCGCGTCCTTGAGGTTCTTCGGTACGCGAAGTGTGATAGGCGTCTGCTCGCCCTCGGCAAGAAAGTCCTGCCGTTTGGCCTCGGTGGCACCGCTTTCCACTAGCTCTGAGTACTTCATGGGACTCCTTCGTCCTCGAAGTAAAATGCAATAACAATGCATACATTCTATCACCGCATGACGCTACGGAAGCCAACAGATGGCAACGGTTGAGACAAAGCGCTGGATTGAGCAGGCGAGAAGACCGTGACGTGGTGAGAAGAGCGAGCAGGATGAGAAGGCTGAAGGTGCCGAAAAGACCGTGAGCTCGAGGCTCGTGTCCGTATCCCAGCCGACGAACCTGCGACCGAACCGTCGCCGAACGTCACCGAGACCGTGACCGTCACGTCATCGAATTTGTCTGCCGCCGGGCCGTGCGCACAAGCCACGCAAGCGCAGGTGGATCGAGGGTTGGGCCGCGCCATGGGCAGGGGTGCCGTGGGGCGCGGGTCGGGCCTGCCATGCGGGCAGCGGGCGGCATGCGAGTCAACCGGGGACGGCCGGGAGCGTGGCCGTCGTCCGTGTCTTCGCGCTTCCGCCTCACAGCCCCGCTGACGCAGGTCTGTTCGTCGGGCGGCGCTCAGCCACGGCCGCCGTCCACGCTCCCGGCCTGCGCTGGCACACAGGGGGCCGTGGGCGCGTGCGTCTTCGCCACGGCGCTTCACAGCCCGGCTTTCGCCGGTCTGTTCAGCGCTGCGGGCTC
>NZ_CBDTNW010000120.1:0-109546 GCF_965361815.1 Rubneribacter sp. | reverse complement strand
AAGGTCTTTTTCATTCATAACCTGCTGCCAAGCTTCGAATGTCCAGCTTGCTATTGCAGTGTCCAGACTGCGATTGCAATCAACCTTGGAACGTGGCCATGCAAACTTTTTCGCGAATTCGCAAAATTGGCGTTGACACTGTCTAGCCTTATCGGCATAATGATCTCTGCTGTTTCGACGTGCGCCGTTACCTCAGCTGGATAGAGGGACTGACTACGAATCAGTACGTCGGGGGTTCGAATCCCTCACGGCGCACCACTTACAGCAGACGAATCCGCAACGACTGGCAGCAGCACGTGCGGTTTTTTTATTGGCTGAAGGAAAGGGACGTTGTTGAAGGTTCGAAAACCGAAACCTCACAGTATGTAGTCCTCCTTCGATTCCCTTGCGATGGCGGTCGAAGGACGACCGCAGCACCCGCGCTTGACAGAGATTTTACGCACCTGCAGATCCCGCGCGCGCCCCAACGCGCTACTATGGCCAGGTGCCGCAACCACGCTGCAACGCACGGGCACGACCAGTAAGGGACACCACCATGCTCTACCTCTCTCAAATGATGGGAAAACCCGTGATCGACTGCACGGGCGAGAAAATCGGCACGATATCCGACCTGGCCATATCCACCGGCGAGGTATTCCCGCGCATCACGAGCCTTGCGTTCCAGGGGCCGGGCAAGGTGCCGTTCATGATCTCGTGGCGCAAGTACGTGGGCGAATTCGACGAGGACGGCATCACGCTCACCGTGCAGGCCCACGACATCCGCTTCAGCTACCTGCAGCCCGACGAGGTGCTGCTGGCGCGCGATCTGCTGAACCGCCAGATCGTGGACACGCAGGGCATGAAGGTCGTGCGCGTGAACGACCTCAAGCTGTCCGTGTCGGGATCTCAACTGCGCCTTCTGGGCGCCGAGGTGGGCGTGCGCGGCATCCTGCGCGGCCTGGCTTCGTGGCTGGAACGCGCGGTGGTGGCCGTGGCGCGAGCGTTCGGCAAGAAGATAGACGAGCAGATCATCGCCTGGAACTACATGGACCTGCTCGACCGCGACCTGTCCGAGGTGCAGCTGTCCGTCACCCACAAGCGCTTAGACGAGCTGCACCCCGCCGACGTGGCGGACATTCTGGAGCAGCTGGACCCCCAGCAGCGCGCCAACGTGTTCCAGCACCTGGACGACGCGCGCGCCACCGAGGCCATCTCGGAGATGGAAGACGAGTACCAGGCGGACTTCATCGAAGACTTGGACGACGCGCGCGCCGCCGGCCTGTTGGGCGACATGGACCCCGACGACGCGGCCGACATCGTGCGCGACCTGTCCTACGAGAAGGCCGAAACGCTGCTGCGCCTCATGGGCGTGGAGGACGCCACCGAGATCCGCCGCCTTCTGGGCTACAAAGACGGCACGGCCGGCGGCATGATGACCACGCAGTTCGTGGCCGTGCACGCCGACGACACCGTGGGAGAGACCATCGAGGTGCTGCGCGAGCTGCCCGAGGATCACCCCACCGTGCACTACGTGTACGTGCTGGGCGAATACGACCAGTTCGTAGGCGTGCTCAGCCTGCGCACCCTCGTGCTCACCGACGACGCGAAGCCCGTGAGCGACGTCATGTTCGACGACGTCATCTCCGTTGCGCCGGACGAGACGGAGGAGGACGTGGCCGCCGACATCTTCAAGTACGACCTGCCCGCCATGCCCGTGGTGGACGAGCACGGGGCGCTGCTGGGCATCGTCACGGTCGACGACGCGTGGGACGCCATCGAAGAGGACGTGAGCGGCGACAAGACGAAGCTCACCGCGCTCAAAGTGGCGGGCGGCGTGGCGGGCGGCGTGCTGTTTTTGACGCTCTACACGCTCGTGCTGCTCCAAGCCGTCGGCTACGATTGGGGCTAGGCCATGGCCGGGAAGGACATCCGCCGCACCGAAGCGCCGCAGGCCGCGCAGCTCGCCGAAACGGCCGAAGCCCCAAGCGAAGGCAGGAAGACGCGCAGCAAGCTGCTGTTGGCCCTGGCCGCGCTGGGCCCGGGCATCGTCACGGCCATGGCCGGCAACGACGCCGGCGGCATCTCCACCTACTCCACCGTGGGCGCCAAGTTCGGCTTCGGAACGCTGTGGGTCATCCCCATTATGTGCGTGCTGCTCATTGTCGTGGAGATGACCGCGGCGCGCATGGGAGCCGTCACCGGCAAGGGGTTCGCCGCCCTCATCCGGGAGCGCTTCGGCATCCGCCTGACGGCGCTCGCCATGCTGGCGCTGCTCATCGGCAACGTATGCACCACGTTCTCGGAGTTCGCCGGCATCGCCAGCGGCATGGAGATGTTCGGCGTGTCCAAGTACGTGGCCGTGCCCGTTGCCGCCGCAGCCGTGTGGCTGCTCATCGTGGGGGGCAGCTACAAGCGGGTGGAGAAGGTGTTTCTTGTGCTGTCGCTGGTGTTCGTCACCTATATTGTGGCGGCGTTCATGGCGCAGCCAAACTGGGGCGAGGCGCTGCAAAGCACCGCAGTGCCCCACGTAGAGGGCGATATGAGCTTCATATCGCTGGTCATCGCCATGATAGGCACCACCATCGCACCGTGGATGATGTTCTTCAACCAAAGCAACGTGGTGGAGAAGGGCCTGTCTGTGAAGGACCTGTTCTCGCAGAAGGTGGACGTGGTGGCGGGCACCATCGCCGCGTGCTTGGTGGCGTGGTTCATCATCGTCACCACGGGCGCGGTGCTGCACCCCCAGGGCATCGAGATAGAGTCGGCGGCCGACGCCGCGCGGGCCCTGGCGCCCTTCGCCGGGCACTACGCCGAGGCGCTGTTCGCCGTCGGGCTGGTGGCCGCGTCGTTTCTGGCGGCATGCGTGCTGCCGCTGACCACGGCGTTCGTCATTTGCGAGGCGTTTGGATGGGAGGCCGGCGTGTCCTTCAAATGGAAGGAGGCGCCGCTGTTCAAGAGCATCTTCACGTTCATCATAGCGCTGTCAGCCGTGATCGTGCTCGTGCCGAACATCGACCTGATGAACGTGATGCTGACGGCGCAGTTCGTCAACGGCCTGGTGCTGCCCGTCCTGCTGGTGTTCATGGCCATCATCGCGGCGGACAAGCGCGTGATGGGGGCCTATCGTTCCCGCATCGTGTCACGCGCGCTCATATGGACGACGGTGAGCATCGTGACCGTGCTCACCGTCGTCTTGTTGGTCATGCAGGTGCTGGGGATCGGCTGACCCTCGTTGCTCGTTGCGCGCTTTAGCCGATCGCGGCCAGTCGGCGGCTCTCGTCCTTGAAGCGCTCGGAGAGGATCTTGTTGCTGTCGCCCTTCTCAAGAGCGCACGCCAGAAGCGCCTCCACGGTCAAGCTGTCCAGAAACGCGTTCATGCTCTCCTCCACCAGATCATAGGTGCGGCGAACGCCTTTCACCATTTCGCTGCCCTTGCGCGATGAACGCTTGGAGCGCTTCGAGGAGCGCTTGTCCTCCTCCAGCGCGCTCAGGATGTCGAGCACGCTGATCTTCTCCGGCTTCTTGGCCAAAAGGTAGCCTCCGTGCTTGCCGGGGCGCGCCTCGATGATGCCCGCGTTGCGCAGCAGCTGCGCAAGCTGGATCAGGTAGTCGCGGGGAATGTCCATGTCTTCGGCGATGTCCTTCGAAGAGCAAGTGGTTCCCTGCGCCGCCAGATACAGGACGGCGCGCATTCCGTAATCGGTCGATGCTTTAAGATGCATTGTTGTCTCCTTACTCGACGCCGCATCGGACTCGTTTCAAGGTCCACGATGAACGGTTCGTCCTTGGTCCAAACACGTTTCGAATATACCTAACGGAGAGCGATTATAGCAAGATCAATGATTGGTTTGTCGGTCAAATTGAATCAGATCGGTTACGATTGCCCTACTTCACGCCTAATCTCCACACAAATGCAAGGAGCGCGGGCGCACGAACCCGTTGGCTTGAGCGTTCCGTAGGTGCGCGCGCTAATCTTGTTCTCGCCAACATCCTAAGCCCCCTGTCGATTGGCCACCCCGCGCTTCGGGCGGTTGGACACCGACGCGGCAACCGCCTGACGCGTATTGTTTTAGTATACAGGCATACGCAGAATTCGGGGAGGGGAAGTAAAAAGAAAAGAGCGTCAACGAGCCAGCAATGAGCATCCCACGGGTAGAAGCCACAGCGCGAACACGACCGCGAACGGCCAGGCGTGCTCTTTGCTCACGGCGGCGAATTCGCGGATGAACGCCGTCGGCCAGAAGTATCGGGCCGTGGGGCTTCCAACCCCGTCGGCCGTCAGCCCTATCTTGTGGGCGTACTCCGCCGTGCGGAACACGTGGTAATCGCTCGTGACCACGGCGGCCCGGTAAGATCCGGCGCCCGAGCGCGCGTCCATGATGGCCTTGCTGTTGAGGAGGTTTTCCATCGTGGTGGTGGTGGAGCGGTCCTCCATGATGATGGCGTCGGCGGGCACGCCGCGCTCGTCTGTCAGGTACGCGCGCATGGCCTCTGCCTCCGACACTTCCTCGTCCGGACCCTGGCCGCCCGAGACAATGATGACGGCGCGACGCTTGCCCGCCTCCCACAGCTGCACGCCCTTGTCCAGGCGACCCGCCAGAAGCGGCGTGGGCTTCGCGCCCGACAGGCCCGCGCCGTGCACCACGATGTAGTCGTAGCCCGCACGTTTCGGCAGCCTCCGGTACAACCATGAGTACAGCAGCAGCGCGAAGAACGTAAACGCCACGTACGAACCTTCCATGAGCACCAGCAAAAGCAGCGCCAGCACGGGCATGGGCGCGGGCGTCAGCAACAAGATCGGCGCGGCCATGCACACCGCAACGATGAGCAAAGCCAGGAGCGCAGGCAGAAGATGCGGCAGGGAAACCCCCTCCCTCCGCACCACCACCACGGTGTTGGCCAGAAGGAACACGACCAAAGCCACGGTGCCGAAGGGCACGGAGAGCAGGCCAAGCACGATCAGCCCTGGCAGATCAAGCTGGATGGACAGCCCCCAGAACACGAACAGGCACAGCAAGAGGAAGTAAAGGGCGTTGCGGAACTGGCGCGGCTCCTTGCGATAGTTGCGCAGGAACAACGCCCCGAACACCAGCGCGGGAAAATAGATGAGCACGAGATACGCGAACATGCGGGGACCTCAACCGATCGATGTCGTTTTTCTTACAGTATAGCCTCTCTTTCGCGGTTGCAGAGGACGATGCGTCATCCGTTTCCATCGCGTGATCTGGCAAAGCGCGGGGCGGAAAGGGGGCGGCCCCTCGCTCCGCCCCCGCTGCCGTTGCGCGTGCGTAAGGAAGCGCGAGCCGTGCGGCAGGCGCCTCGCGGGGCACGCCTTGCCCATGCCGCCCTGCGTCGCGCGTCGCCCAACCCGCGCATCGCGACGCCGCGAAACGTCCCGCCTCGTTTCGCGTCGCGCCCCGCCCGCGCGATGAGGCGTTGCGCGGTGCCTCATCGCGGCTCGCGGGGCACGGCTCGCAGCTCGCGCTGCGCGTGCTGAAAGCTAGCGCGCCTCCTCTTCCTCCTCCAGTTCGTGCTCGAACTCGCGGTCGATGGCGCCCTGCGCGCTGGGCGGCTCCACCTCGAACGGCACGCTCTTCGTGACCAGGCTGACCACCGGCACAATGATCAGCGACAACACCATGGCGACAGCGCCGCAGTTGATGGGGCTGGCGATAAGCGGCGCGCCCACGAAACCCATGATCATGTTGCCCGTGGTCAGCCCCACGCCCACGATGAAGCTGGCCCACACCGCCGCCTTCGAGATGCGCTTGGAGTACAGCCCCCAGAAAAACGGCCCCAGAAACGCGCCGGCCAGCGCGCCCCACGAGATGCTCATGAGCTGCGCGATGAACGTGATGGACGAGGTGTACTGCACAAGCGCAATGGCCGCCGACACCGCAATGAACACCACCACCAGCACGCGCATAGTGCCGAGCTGGGTGCGCTCGCTCATGCTCTTCACCACGTTGCCCTTGATGAGGTCGAGCGTGAGCGTGGAAGACGACGTGAGCACCAGCGACGACAACGTGGACATGGACGCGCTCAGCACCAGCACGATGACAATGCCGATAAGCAGGTCGGGCAAGGTGGAGAGCATGGTGGGGATGATGGAGTCGTACACCGGCGCGCCCGCAGCCGTCATCTCCACCTGGTCGCCGTACAAGCGGCCGAATCCGCCCAGAAAGTAGCTGCCGCCCGCCACCACCATGGCGAACACCGTGGAGATGATGGCGCCCTGCTTGATGGCCGGGCCGCTTTTGATGGCGTAGAACTTCTGCACCATCTGCGGCAAGCCCCATGTGCCCAGGCTGGTCAGCACGATGACGCCCAAAAGGTCGGGCAAATTGGGTCCGAAGAAGCTGACGAACGGACCGGCCATGGCCGACTCCTCGGACGGGATGAGCGAAAGCTGCGTGATAGCCTCCGTGAAGCCGCCGTTTCCGGACAGCACCGCCACGATGACCGCCACAATGCCCAGCAGCATGACGATGCCCTGGATGAAGTCGTTCATGACCGTGGCCATGTAGCCGCCCACCACCACGTAGATGCACGTGACAACGGCCATGCCGATGACGCACGCCTCGTACGGCAGCCCGAACGCCATGCCGAACAGCCGCGACAGGCCGTTGTAGACGCTGGCCGTGTACGGGATGAGGAACACGAAGATGATGGCCGCGGCCGCAATGCGCAAACCCTTCGACCGAAAACGCTCGCCGAAGAACTCGGGCATGGTGGACGCGCCCAGGCGATGAGTCATCTCACGCGTGCGCGGGCCGAGCACCCACCAGGCCAAAAGGCTGCCGAGGATGGCGTTGCCGATGCCTATCCACGTGGCGGCGATACCGTACTTCCAACCGAACTGCCCGGCGTAGCCCACGAAGATGACTGCGGAAAAGTAGCTGGTGCCGAACGCGAACGCCGACATCCACGGCCCCACGTTGCGGCCTCCCAGCACAAACCCGTCAACGCTCGTGGCGGTTCGGCGGCAGTAGACGCCCACGCCCACCGCCACTCCGACGAATATGAGCACCATGCAAAGTTTCTCTATCATGAAAGTTCCGTTCCCCTTGGCGTTTCACGCGAAACACGCGTCTTGCTGCTACAACACGGCACGGCGGCACGACGACGCTGCGGCGCACTGCGACGTGACGCACGGCGGAACAGCGCTTCGCATGAAGCGCTCCGCCGCTGGAGGCGCACATGACCTTGCCCGTCGCAGCCGTCGGCGCATGCGGCGCGAGGCGGCACCACGGGACAAACCCATGTGCTACAGGTATCGATAGGAATAATAGGAAACGGCGCGGTAGCTGCCGCTCGATGCGGAAAGCGCAGGCGCGAGGCATTCCGCAGAGCGCGGCGCAAGGGCGCGGCACGCAGCGGCGAGAGCCAGCTGGAAACGCCAGCGATCATCGACGACGGTATGCCTTTTCGCGGAATGCATGTGCATACTCTACCACAGTAAAGCAGCCTCGGCGTCCAGAAAATGCGCGCGCGGCCGCGCATGGTCCCGCGCGGGAGCGCGCCCGGGCCTGCCGGCCGCGCTCCCCGTTCGCGCTTGCGGCGCCTTCCTAGTAGCGGCTGTCGAAGATGCGCTTGGTTTTCTTCTCGCTGCGCGGCAGCTCGCCCATGGGGACGCCTTTGGCGTCGGGGGTGCAGCCGCACTTCGCCTTGAAGATGAGGGCCAGCTCCTCTTCGGCGCGGGCCTTCGCCTCGCCTTCCAGCGGCGTCTCGAACAGCACGGTGAGCACGTCCTTGCCGCTGATGTTCTCTATCATCACCTGGTACTCGCTCGACGTGCCGTCGGTGGCGGCGATAACCTCCTCCACCTGGGCGGGGAAGAGGTTGCAGCCCTTCACCTTGAACATGTCGTCGGTACGGCCCGTCAGCGTGTCGATGCGCGGATGTGTGCCGCCGTGCGCGCAGGCGCAGTCGCCGGGAATGATGCGCGTGAGGTCGTGCGTGCGATAGCGGATGAGCGGCGCACCCTGCTTGCGCAGCGTGGTGAGCACAAGCTCGCCCACCTCGCCGTCGGGCAGCGGATCGCCGGTCTTGGGGTCCACCACCTCAACGTACACGTAATCGGACCACACGTGCATGCCGTGGTGCTCGCTGCACGAGATGCCGATGCCCGGGCCGTACACCTCGGTGAGGCCGTAGATGTCAAAGATCTCCACGCCCAGCTCGCCGGCTATGCGAGCGCGCATCTTGTCGCCCCAGCGCTCGCTGCCGATGACGCCTTTG
Source organism: Rubneribacter sp. (assembly GCF_965361815.1). Lineage (NCBI taxonomy): Bacteria > Bacillati > Actinomycetota > Coriobacteriia > Eggerthellales > Eggerthellaceae > Rubneribacter > Rubneribacter sp. Next base: position 101,326 of record NZ_CBDTNW010000120.1, on the reverse strand, counting down.
CGCAAACGCAGCTGGTCGCGGATGCCGCGCTTAGCTATCTCCTCGGCCAAAAGCAGCGCATAGGAGCTGGTGGCGCACAGCACGGTGGAGCGCAGGTCCTGCATCATCTTCAGCTGCTTTTCGGTGTTGCCGGGACCCATGGGAATGGCCATGGCGCCCAGGCGCTCGGCGCCCAGCTGAAAGCCTATGCCGGCGGTCCACAGGCCGTAGCCGGGCGTGATCTGGATGCGGTCGGAGCGCGTGATGCCCGCCGTCTCGTAGCAGCGCGCGAACTGGATGGCCCAGTCGACCACGTCCTGCTGGGTGTAGGGGATGATGACCGGCGTGCCCGTGGTGCCGCTGGAGCTGTGGATGCGCACCACTTCCTCGTCGGGCACGGCCTGCAGGCCCAACGGGTAGGCGCGGCGCAGGTCGTCCTTCTCGGAAAACGGCAGCTTCTCGAAGTCTTCTTGCGTTTGGACGTCGGCAAGATCGATGTCCGCGAACTTCTCCGCATAGAAGGGCGAGCGGTCTTTGAGCGTGGTGAACTGCTGCTTGATCAGGTTGAACTGTTCAGGGGTGAGCTGCATGAGGAGCCTCTTTCCAAGTCGATGGCAACAGGTGCGGGATATGGGCATGCTTCAAGCCCGCAGGCGCGGGTCTTGAAGCTAAAGCCATCGACCGGCCGAGCCGAACGGCACGGCTTGCAAAGCGGAGATGTGAAACAGGTTCGTCATGCGCCCTATTGTAGGTGAAGGGGCCGGGAATGCAAAGGCCGAGTGCCGGGTTTCCAACGCCAACGGCCCAAAAGCGCCTCGCGCGTACCGCTTCTGACAGCGGTATCAGAAGCGGTACGCGCGAATGCCTTCGGCGACCACTTCCGCTAGCCCAAGAAAACGCTTGAGACGGAAGACAACCTGCTCATCCACCTCAAGCTCGCGCGCCATGACCAGGATGTCGCCCATCTCCCCTGCGTGCACGGCGCGCGCTCGCGGACGCAGCTTGGCGGCTCGGGCCTCGTCGGCAAGCTGGACGTCCGGCTCGGCAATGGCGCCCCCGCACGTCTTGGCGAAGCACGCATCCACAACGATGTGCGGCAAATTCTTACGCGTCATATAATCGCGCAATGCGGAATCGTACGTTATGCGCATGGTTCCCTCCAAGGCTGGCTCCCTCAGGCGGTTGCGGCGTCGATGGCGGCCAGGTTGAGGGGGACGTAGGCGGGCTTCACGCAGGCTTCGATGGCGCGGCGCAGGTCGTCAAGGTCAAGCGGGATGCGGCCGACGGACAGCGCGCGGGCCAGCAGCAACGTGTTGAGCGCCTTGCGGCTGCCCACGCGCGCCACGAGCGCAGCGTCGTCCACGGCCACCAAACGCGCCGGGGTGCCCGCGAGCTGCGCCTCCAAGCGCGCGACGATGGCGTCCGCGCGGTAGGGGCGCCCCGAGAGCGCGACGGTCACCGGCTGGACGGGCGTCGTGGCGGTGACGAGCACGCCGTCGAGCGCAAGGTAGGGCAGCACGCGCGCAGCTTCGGCCGGCTCGAACGCTATCACGAGGTCGGCCGCGCCCCGCGCCACAAGCGGCGCATGCACGTCCTCGCCCGCATCGCCCATGCGCACATGCGACACCACGTTGCCCCCGCGCTGCGCCATGCCGATAGTCTCGGCGGTGCGCACCTGCCAGCCCTTCTCCTGCGCGGCCTGGGCCAGCACCTTCGCCGCAAGAACGGTGCCCTGCCCGCCCACACCCGCCAGCAGCACGTTACGCATGGGACCCTCCTTCCGCCGACGATGTTTCACGTGAAACATCGTTGCGCCTTGCAGGTCCGCTCACACGAGCAAGAGAATCCGCAACATCCGACGGAGCAGAGAGCGCGTCGAAGGGGCACACCTGCACGCACAGGCCGCAGCCGGTGCACAGGCTTGCGTCCACGAACGCCTGGCCGCGCTCCTTGCTGCGCGGCCCGCGCGCGTCGGCGTTAAAGCCGATGGCGGGGCAGCCTATCTCGGCGATGCACTTCTTGCAGCCGGTGCACGTCTGCGCGTCCACGGCTGCCGGCGCACCCGGCTTCGCCAGCTGGATGCAGGGGCTTTCGAACAGCACGGCCGACGGCCCCTCGTGGTCGATGGCCGTGCGCGCAGCAGCAACGGAACCCTCCAGATCAAGCGGATCCGCATGCACGATAACCTCCACGCCGATAGCCTCCAGCACGCGCTCGATGGACACCGGCGCGCGACGCGGCCCCATGAGCGTAACGCCGGTGCCGGGATGCGGCTGCGAGCCGGTCATGGCGGTGGTGGCGTTGTCGAGCACGCACACCGTGATGTCGTGGCCGTTGTACACGGCGTTCACGACGCCGGGCAAGCCGCTTGCGAAGAACGTGGAATCGCCCACGAACGCGAGCACCTTCTTGTGCGGTTCGGCCACGGCGAACCCCTGCGCCATGGTGATGCCCGCGCCCATGCACAGACACGTGTCCACCGCATCGAGCGGCTTGGCGTTGCCCAGCGTGTAACAGCCGATGTCGCCGCAGAACACGGCAGGCGTCGTGCCCAACGCGCGCTTGACGGCATAGAAGCTGCCCCTGTGCGGGCAACCCGCGCACAGCACCGGCGGGCGCACGGGAAGCGGGTCGTCGGCAGGGGCGTCGTAGGTTGCGGCGGGCGCGCACGCAAGGGCAAGCTCGTCCAGCCCGAAGAACGCCGCAATGCGGGCGGCGACATCGTCCACGTCGTTCTCGCCGCGATCGCGGGCATCGCCGGTCAGCTTGCCGCGCACGGCGAACGAGCCGTGCGTCGCGCCGCAAAACGCAAGCAGCTCGTCTTCCAGGAAGCAGTCAAGCTCCTCCAGCACCAGCACCTCGCCAAGCCCTTCCGCAAACGAGGCCACGGCCTTCGTCGGGAACGGGTAGGGCGTCCCCACCTGCATGAAGCGGTACGCGGGCAGCTCAACGCCCACTGCGGCTGCTCGCTCTTCCAACATGCGCAGCGCTTCGCGCGCATACGCCGCCGACACGCCGCCCGCCATGATGCCAAAGCGCGGGGCAACGCCCGCCGCGCCGCGCGCGTCCCCTTCCGACACCGGGTTGAACGCCGCCAACGTCGAATCATGCGCGAAATCGTGCGCGATCTGCGGCAGCCGCTTGTTGATCTCGCCATGCGCCTCGAAGGCGCGGCGCGGGAAGATGACCCACTTGGGATGGCGCTCGAAGCCCTCTTCCGGCACCGGACGAGCCTCGGTGACGTCCGCCACCTCGAAAAACGTCGAGGCGTGGTTGATGCGCGTGGTGGGCCGCACGATGACGGGCGTGCGATAGCGCTCCGAGAGGTCGAACGCGGCGCGCATCATGGCGAATCCCTCGTCAGGCGTGGAGGGATCGAGCACGGGCAGCTTTGCGAAGGAGGCGAACCGGCGCGTGTCCTGCTCGGTCTGCGACGAGATGGGGCCGGGATCGTCGGCCACGAACAGCACGAGGCCGCCTTTCACGCCCACGTAGTTCAAGCTCATGAGCGCATCGCTGGCCACGTTGAGGCCCACCTGCTTGCAGGTGAACAGGCAGCGCGCACCCGCGTACGACGCGCCGGCCAAAAGCTCGAGCGCGGCTTTCTCGTTGGTGGACCACTCCACGTGCACGCCGCGCGCAGAACCTGCCGCATGCAACCGAGCCACCGTTTCGATAAGCTCCGACGAAGGCGTGCCGGGATACCCCGCCACCACGCGCACGCCCGCCTCAAGCGCCGCATGGGCGAACGCCTCATTTCCCATCAGCAGTTTCTTTGCCATGATCTTCGCCGCCCCCGCTCTGGTCGCACAAGCGGGCGTTTCACGTGAAACACCCCTTTTGCCATGATAGCAAATGCGCCCAAGCCCGCCAGGACGCATCTGCGAAAGGGAGCCGCCGCCCGCCGCGAACGCATCTGCACTGAGAGTCCTGCGAAAAGGAGCTGTCCGCCGGCGCAAACGCGCCCGTGCCGGGGGTCCTGCGAAGAGGGTCCGCCCGCCAGGACGCATCTGCACCGGAGATCCTGCGAAGGGGTCCGCCGCCCTCGCGAAAGGGTCCGCGAAAGAAAGCCGCCGCCCGCCGCGAACGCGCCCGCATCAGGCGCCTTGCGAAGGGAAGCCCTCCGCCGCAAGACGCACCCGCGCCGGGCACCGGCCATCTGAGAAGGGCGCGAATGTCAAATCGAGGTAACGGTTTTCTTGCGACGCCGCCCGCGACGTGCGCCTTCGATACCATTTTCCACGTACCCGAAAGAGAGCAGGTATCCCATGAAATGCCCTGTCTGCAACGTTGACCTGGTTATGAGCGAGCGTCAAGGAATCGAGATCGATTACTGCCCACAATGCCGCGGCGTATGGCTGGACCGCGGCGAGCTGGACAAGATCATCGAGCGCTCGAACGCCTCGGCGGCACCGATGCCCGCGGCGGCGCCCTACCGCGAAGAACGCCGCTACGACGATGACTATCGCCGCTCGGACAGACGCTACGAAGACCACGACTACCGCAAGCCCTACAAAAAGAAGAAGCGGGGCGATTTCCTCAGCGACCTCTTCGAGTTCGGCGACTAACGCGGCAATCGACACTGCAACGAGAAGAAGAGGGGCGGGCGCCTCGAACGCGGCGCCCTGCCCCTCTTCGCTCCACGACTCTTGCGGCGCCGCCCTTACGCCTCGGCCATGGCGCGCTTGAAATCGACGATCTTCTGGCGTTCCTCGTCGCAGCCGGTGCCGAGGATCTGCACGGCCAGGATGGCGGCGTTCTTCGCGCCGTTGATGGCCACGCAGGCCACCGGCACGCCGGAGGGCATCTGCACCATGGACAATAGCGAGTCGAGGCCGCCCAAGTCGCTCGTCTTCATGGGCACGCAGATCACGGGGTTGGGCGTGTAGGCCGCCACCACGCCGCCCAGATGAGCCGCCTTGCCCGCCGCCGCCACGATCACGCGGATGCCGCGCTCGTGCGCAGAGCTTGCCCACTCGTGCACCTCGGCGGGCTTGCGATGCGCGCTGGCCACCTTCACCTCGTACGGCACGCCGAACTCGTCGAGCTGCTTCATGCACGGCTCCATGGCGGGCATGTCGCTTTCCGACCCCATGATGATGCCGACGACCGGGCTTTTCTCTTCGCTGGACATTCGCGCTCCTTCCTATGTGCTCCCAAATCGCAAAAAGGCCCGCTATCTGCGGGCCTTGGGTTCTCATGGTGGTCGGAGACGGACTTGAACCGCCGGCACGGGGATTTTCAGTCCCCTGCTCTACCAACTGAGCTACCCGACCATATCCTACGCCCTTGCGGACGCGAAACGGTATTATAGCAATCGCTCCCGTAGCGGTCAAACACAAGTTTTGCCAAACCTTCCGAGAAGCGGCATGAGGGTGGGCAAGCCGGCGAGGCGGCGAGCAAAGACGCTGCAAAATGCCTGCGAAAGGGCGCTGCGGGGAGAGCTACTCGGAAACCGAGCGCGCAACCGTCAAAGACTCGCCCGCAAGACCACCGGAAGCCCGCTTCACCTTGAAGTAGGTGGCCTCCGCTTCATCCCTAGGACGGCACTCGTCAAGTTCCACGGGAAGGAACTCGGTATGGCCCGAGAAGTCGAAAAGCACTTCTTGCTCGCCCTCCTCCCCTGAATCGCGCATCAAGGCAAGCGCTTGCAGGGCGTACGGGTCGGCCTCGAGAATCGTCCCGCGGCCAGTCAACGCACCGCTTGTCGTTCCTCCTGCGTGATCCTTCGCGCTTCCCTTTTCCGCAGCAATATGGTCAGAGCCGTTTTCCCTGGGAGGGGCTTCGGAAAGCCCCGTCCGTCGGCTGCCCATCGGGCGGGAAGGGCTTTCCGAAGCGTCTGATCAGGGGAAGCCCGGCCTGAGGATTGGTCAAAACGGGTCCGTGTCAATCCTGGTTTAACAGAGGGAAACCCTTCCTCTCTGGTAAACCAAGACTGACATAGGCCAGGCCGGTTCGCCGGGCAAAACCCTACCCGTCAGGCGGGGAGGGCCTTGCCCAGCGCCCGCCCGGGGAAGGCCCGGCCCGAGATTCGGCAAACGCCGGTTCGCGTCAACGGTGGTTTAACAGCGGAAACCCTTCCCGATGGCGAGAAATCACCGAAGTCGGAAGATCCGACGGCCCATATGCCCCCTCTAGTCCCGTTGCCGAATTGCCGACCTGGTGTTTTACTGGAAAAAGAAGGATTTCCGCTGCCGAGCTTTTCCGATTTCGGTGATTTCTCGCCAGCGGATGCCTCACTCCCTGTTAAACCAGCGTTGACATAGACCAGGCCGGTTCGCCGGGCAAAACCCTACCCGTCAGGCGGGGAGGGTCCTGCGCGGCGGGCCGGCCCGCGCCGATCCCGGTTCAACGGGGGCGCTTCCGTGAGCTGGTCACAAACCGCGCCCTGTGGCACGCCGGAGGGCCGATTCGGCGCGCCAACGGGCCGCGCGATTCCGGCGACCTGGGGTTTCTCCAGACGCGGAGGGGCCGGAGGGCGGAAAACCGGCCCCGCGCGTGCCACAGGGCGCGGTTTGTGACCAGCTCGGCGGGGGGCCGCGTGCCGCAGGGTCGGGCACGCGACATCAGCGTGCCGCAGGGTCGGGCACGCGACATCAGCGCGCCGCAGGGTCGGGCACGCGCGACGTCAGCGCGCGACGCCCCCGGCCTGCGCGACGTCCCCGGCGCGACGGGCCGGGGGCAGCCTCGGCGCGGAACGCGCGGCCGCGCCGTCAGTCCGCATCAACCCGCAGGCGCCGGCGCGACCGGGCAACCGCCAGCGCGGCAACGCCCGCAAGCGCAAAGACGGCCGCCGCCACGGGAGCGTCCCCCGTCGAGGCAAGCGGACCCGCCGGCTTCTCGCCGGAACCTGCCGCCCCATCAGCAGCGGAATCGGCAGCAGGACCCGAGCTGCCGTTCGCACCGCCGTCGGCCGGCCCCTGCGACGAGGGCGGCGTCTGCGAATCCGAACCCCAACCATCGCCCTGGCTGCCATCGGCTCCGCCGCCCGGCGCGCCCTCGCCCGAGCCGCCGCCAACGGAAGGCCCTCCCTCGGACGGCCCGGCCGGCTCCTCGCGGTAGGCTTCCACGGTGTAGAACGACGAAGCGGACGGCTCGTGGTTGCCATCGCCGGCCAGGCGCACCTCGTAGCGGCCGGGCGCCAACCCTTCCAGCACGCCGCCTGCGGGAACGGGCGTCCATTCCGCCGCGCCCTCCAAACGGTACTCAGAGCCTGCCGGCAAACCGCGAAGGGAGCCGTCGTTGCCGCCCGCCGTCGTCTCGGGCGCGCTCGACACCGCACCGGCGTCCAAATGCTGGGGCGCCTTGAAAATGCCCGAGGCAACCTGCCCCTCGATGCCCGCTTGGACAGACGCGCCCAGCGCGTAGTACTCGGCATCGGCGCCCGCCAGCCTGATGTTGGTCGCACGCACCGTCTTCGTGGCCGCGTTCGCATCGGCGAAAGACCAATCGGCCGTCGCGGAAACCTCGTCGGAGCCCTTCACGCCGGCAAGCAGCAGGCTAAGCGTCGCATCAGCGGGGACGCCGGTCGTGCCGTCGTACGCCTTCGCCGCATCGCCCATCACCGCAGCCGTCAGGGGAGCCTCCTTCAAAACGAGGGTCGCATGGTCAACGGCGTCCTCGAAGTTGGGCAGCCCCGTCACGCGCACGTACACCTCGTTCGCCCCCACCTTCAAAAGCTTGCCCGCTTCGGACCCCTTGGAAGTGTCCAGCACGAAATCCACGCGCGAGCCTTCCGAGACGCCTTCGGCCTGCGACCCCAGCAACACGCCGCCGTTGTCGGGATGGCCCAGGTAAAACATTGCCACAGGGGCTTCGTTCGCCACTGCGCCGCGCGCGTGGGCCGACGCGAGCGCGGGCGATACGGAAAACGTCACCGACTCGCCGTAAACCGCTGTGGCGACGTTGCCGTCCGGACCTTCCCCCTGGGAGGACCCGTCGATGGCGAACCCGAGGTCAACCGAGACGGCGGGCGCGGGGACGATGGACACCGAACCGGACACGTCCGAGGCGTCCAAAGCGTAGTTGCCCGCATCCGCGCCCAGCAAAGCGGCCGACGCGGCGAAGAACGGCTTGCCCGCGCCCGCTTCGGCGTCGGCAGCCGCGCCATCGGCCGTCGCGCGCACCGCCTCGCCCGGGAGGACGCCCTCCAGAACAAGCCTCACCTGCGTGAAGTCCGCCGTGCCGTCGTAGGGCTTGGATGCCGTGGAATCCTTTTCGTCAACCGTCGCCCTCAGAGCCTTCGGCTCAACGCTCACGGTCACGTCTGCGGATACGGCTTCGTAGGAAGCGGCGTCCAAACCTTCCGCCTGGAACACCGCGCGATGCGCCGCCTCCCCAACGCCGGGAACCGCCTGCGCGTCCTCCCATACCCAAACGCCGTCCACAGGCTGGCCCTGGTCGTTTGCGACCGCTCCGCCTTCAAGCCGCGCAGACGCAAGCTCGTCCCCGTACACGATTGGCCCCGAAGCCGCAGGAGCCTGCCGAACGACGAACGCCAGCTTCTCAAGCTTGACGGTCACCTGCTCCGAAGCGGGCGAGTCGTTGTAGTTTCCGTTGCCGGCGTAGCGCGCCTCGAAGACGTACGTGGCGCCGGGGATCAATCCGGAGAACGTGGGCGAGTCCTGCCACTCCCCTCCGTTCACGCGGTACTGCACGGTTTTGCCTTCCGCGCCCGCCGGCTTGGCGAGCACGACCGAGGTGCTTGTCGTGCTTGCCACCGCAGGGGCGGCCGGAGCGGCCTGATCGGCCTTCGCCACGCGGAAGTACAGGCTCACCGTGCCGGACCCCGACACGCCGCCAGCCGTGAAGCTGACGCTGGGGGCAAGCACGAAGGCCCCGTTCGAACCGCCGGCACCCACTCCCTTGCCGGTTTTGGCCGCCCAGGTTGCGACAACCTTCTGCCCTTTCTGCAGCGTCAGCCCGCCGGACCACGCAAGGCTGTTCGAGTTGGCCGGATTGGTCGGCTGGGAGGCGCCTTCGGGCACCGCGCAGGAAACGTAGGAGAAGTTCGAGGGGTTTCCGGCGGTGATGCCCGAGATGGTTGCGGGGGTGTCGGCAACGTTCTCAAGCGAAAGGGTCATGGTCGCCTGCTCGGCGGTGTAGCCGTACGGCGCCGTGCGATCCTGCTTCTCCACCTTCAAAGCCGTCAGCGTCGTCGTCGGCGACGCGAACATCGCGTACCCGGCGCCTTCGTTGGGGTTCGCGGCCTTCACGCGCACCTCGTACGCGCCGGCTTCGACGCCGGCAAGCGACGAGGCGGGCAGGTCCTGCCACGAGCCGCCTTCGGCGCGGTACTCGTAAGAGGCCCCTTCGGATGCGGCGGACAGCGAAAAGGCGGTGGTGATGGCGCCGTCCGCCTCCGAAAACGTCGAGGAAGCGGCCGGGGCCGCCGGTCGCGCACCCACTTCGAACGTCGCATCGTCGGCGCCGTTGCGGCTCACCTTGGCCTCAAGCACGGCCCCCTGCTCAAGCGCCTTGTCCAGCGCAGCCGTCAAGGGCGCTTCCAAAGAGTCGGCGGTCAGCGAAACCTCCTCCAAACCCAAATCTTGGCCGTCGGCGTCAACCCACGTCACCGTCGCGCCTGCAAAGCTCGCATCGAACGTCATCGTTTCCTCGCGGTAGTCGATGACCGGGCGGGTTTCGTCTTCGTAGAAGTCGAGCACCGCTGCGGCGAAGTAGTCGGCCCCGGTCCTTGAGGTCCTCTCCTGCAGCTTCACGTAACGCGCTTGCACGGTGTTAAACTCAAGCGCCTTCGTCGGACGCACGGCGCTGCCGCCGCCCCATTCCGCCTCGGTGAAGGTCCACGTCTTCACTTCCCGCCAGTTCGAGCCGTCCGAGCTGACGGACAGCGTCATTTTCAGAGGCAGGCCGTTTTTCGAGGTCACCTGGCGCGGCGTGAAATCCATGCGGTTCAGGTGCCGCTCGCGGCCCAGATCGACGGTGATCCACTTGTTGTGGTCGTTGGCATTCCAGGTGGTGTGCCAGGCTGTTGTTTTGTTGCCGTCCACGGCGTTTTCCTTGTGGCCGCTGTGGGCGGTGGCCTCGGTGGAGGCTCCCGTCGCCGTCATCTGCGCATAGGGGACGTAGCGCGCTTCCAGCTCGGGATTGCTCGTGAACGAGAAGCTTGCGGCGGGCGAGGGCAGCTTGGTGCCGGTCGCGGCCGTGCGCACCTGCACCGTCGCGGCGCCTTCGAAACGCACCGTCTCGTCAAGCGGCTTCCAAGCGTCGCCGTCCGCCATGCGGTATTCGTAAGAGCCTTTGTTGGAGCCGGCTATCACGTTGGCGGAGTCATGCGCGGACAGCGACGAAGGCGCAGAGGAGGTGGTTATGTCGATGGTGAACACCGAGGCGCCGCCGACGAACCGCACCTTGATGTCGTTTTCCGCCGTGATGCCAAAGACCTGCTCGTCGGTCAGCAGCACCGAATGCTCGAACACGTCCGTGAACGTGCTGCCGCCGTCCAAGCTGTACGACCAGGCCACGTCGGAGCCTTCGTACTGGGAGCCGAGCACTATCTTGTTGGCGTTGGCGCCCGAGAACGAGAACGTGGCAACCGTGGCGTCGGCGCGTTGCAGCAGCTTGTTCGCCATGTTCTTGCAAATGGTGGGCTGCAGCACATTGTTGCTGGTGGCGGACGTGGCCTTGGTCAGCGCGCCAATCCGCAGCGAATCGACGGCGCCCACGGCGCTGGCGGCGTCGCCGGTCAGCTTGCCGTTGACGATGGACTTCATCAGGTCGTGCATGGGCAGCGGGAAGTAGGTGAGCGCTTCTGAGAGCCGCGTGGCCAGCTCGATCCACTCCTGGGGGCTTGCGCCCTTTTCGGCGTGCAGGGCGATGGCCTTCTCCCACGTGTCGTAGTTGATGTCCTGCGCGTCAATCGCCCGATCGTAGATCTTCTCGCGATCGACCAGGTCGGTGAACGTGTCGGCGAGCAGCCTCATCTCGTACGCCTTCACGTAGCCGTCGAAGTCGTTGAGGGCCTCCTGCGCATAGGGGACGTAGGAGACGTTGTATTTGCCGTCTATCGTGGTCTTGCTTTTCTGGCCCCAGCCGCACAGAAGCCGCTCTCCCTTTTCGCTGCCCTGCCATCCGGAAATGTCGTTTTGCAGCGACCACGAGCCTTCCTGCTTTCCCGTGCGCACGTCCTGCATGAGGCCGTATTTCAGCGCGGCGGCATGGCCCGGCTGCCCGATGACGGAGGACGGAGTGCCGAAAGTGGCGTTGAGGTTGGCGTAGGTTTTGGCGAGCGATCCGCACACGCCGCCCTTGTCGAACACCATCCACGCCTTGTGGCGGCCGGACGTGCCGTAATCGACGTTCCACTCCTCTCCCTTCGAATTGGGGAAGTTGTCGTCCTCGTACTCGATGAGGTACCGGCCGTTGTAGCCGTTCTCGTACACCTTGTTCGAGTTCGCCGGGCTGACGACCCTTCCGTCGTAGTTGGCGGCGTTGTAGTAGGAGGCGTTGTTGTAGCCGTTATTGCTTGTCCAGTTGGAGGTGTAGGCGATGTAGGAGTAGGCGTCCTCGCGGTTCTTCTGGTTGTTGGGGTTTTTGGTGCGCGCGTAATTGCTCAGCCAGGGAATCTGGTTGTCGTCTATGTTGGAGTCCATCACCCAGCGCATCTCCTCGATCTCCAGCTCGTCGAAGATGTTGGTGTGGAACAGGTACTCGTCGGCGTTTTCGCGGAACGTTTTGTAGATGAGGTAGCGCTTCACCGGGTCGGAGGCGTCGCTGTTGCCCGTCCAGTACTTCACGTTGGCGGTGTGGGTGAGCGACAGCGTCACCATCATGCGCAGGTACACGTCCGCGTCGGTGCCGGTCAAATCGGCGTTGTAAGCGGCGTGCAGCGTACGGAAGATGTCCAAGGACTTGGAATAGTTGTTGTTCACGGGGTTGCCGCCGGTCACGTAGTAGCGCAGCGCGTCGGCGTTGCCCATGAACCACTCCAGAAACGCCGCGTTCTCGTCGGAGGCTCCCGCCCAGGTGGAAAGCGTGCCTTGGGTGGCGGCTTTCGTGAGCGCGCGCTGGAGCAGCGTCAGCTCGTCTTGCTCGGACAGCGCGCCGGACGCGATGTCCGAAAGCCACGAGTCCAGAGCTTTCTGCTTGAGCTGCGCGTCGTAGGAGGCAAGGTCCCGCACGGCCGACCCGCCGTCGGCGGCAAGCGCCGGGGCGGCGGAGACAACCGGGGCCACGGAGGCCGCCAGGACCACCGCCAACGCCGCCGACGCGATGCGCTTCGGCGCGTGGAGAAGCCGTTTCGAACCGTCTTTCTTCAGTACGCGAAAACCTGATGTGCGCATGCGCGTTCCGTCCTTGTCGATCGTTTTCCGGTCGGCCCTTAAATGTTACCGACACTCTATTAAATAATCTTTACGATCTTACCTGAGGTTCCGCACGAAGGTAAAGGGAGGGACGGCCCATCGTCCGCCGAATTCGATGGGGGCAAGGGGGGCGCGAAGCGGGAAGCGCAGCGGGCGCGGGGCGGGGGGCGGGCGGCGGAAAACGCGGCGTGAATGCACGGGGAGGCGAACGCGGAGAGCAACATGCATGCACGGTGAGGGCGGGCGCGGAGGGCGGGCGGACCCGCGGCCTGCTCCGAATGCGCCCCGGAGCGGACCGACCCGACCTCAAGGCCGCTTCCGGAAACCAAGTTGAAGCCCCCCGGATGTTTCACGTGAAACATCCGGGGGCGAAGCGCGCGGATCGGACGCGGAGCGGCGTAAAGCGCTACTCTCTTGCGCAGCCGTCGCCGAAGATCAGCTCGCGCTCCTCGCCGGTGAGGGCGGCGCGCGCCTGGTCGCGCAGGTTGTTCACGCCGATGAAGAACTGGCGCATCATCACCACCATGAGGTAGCGGCCGCGCGGCGTGAGCGTCAGCTCGTCATGCGTGTCGCGGTCGAACGCGCCCGCCGCCTTCATGAACGCCATCTCCACGGGCAGCCCGGCCTCCACCGTGCACCCGAAGTCGCGCTCCCACGCGCGCTTGTCAAGCCGCAGCCCGAACAGCTGCATCATGAAGCGGTAGCGCATGCGGTCGCGCTTGCTGAACGTCGTCTTGCCCATGAGCGACATGCGGCCGGACTCGATGGCCGCGTTGTAGTCCTTCACCGAGAACGTGTTCACGTACAGGCTCTCGCCCAAATACGTGATGCCGCCCGACCCGATGGCCGGGTACTCCTCGTAGTCCACCACGTACTCGTCGATCATCGCACGCGGGGCTTCCACAGGTCCACCAACGTCAGCGAGGGTTTCCCCAGTGTCCCGCATCGTGGGGATGGCGGAGGCGTAGCGTACTTCGGTACGTGCGCCTCCATCATCGCCGCGAGGCGGGGTGCTGGGGGAAGCCGCAGCGTCGGCCCGTTCCGTCGGCTGGCAAGCCGACGGAACCGACAGGCGGTTGAACGTCCACGCCGAGCCGTGCTCGAACAGCGGAGCGTCGCCGCCGGCCAGAAGCTCGTCGATGATCTGGTAGAAACGCTGCTCGCGCGCGTAATCCACCTTGCCCACGGTGCGCGCCAGCGAGCGCGCCACGCTCGGCGACGCCATGAGCGGGTAGAACGTGGTTTGGCTGGCGCCGCTTTCCACCACGCGCTCGATGTCGCTGATGAGGATGTCCTCGGTTTGCGCGGGGAAGTTGAAGATCATGTCCGCGTTCATGGAGACGAAATACGGGCTGGCCTCCTGGATGCGCTCCAGGATCTCCTGCCCGCAGCCGTACTTGTCATAGCGGTCCATCTGCTTGAGCAGCCCGTCGTCGAAACTCTGCACGCCCACGGAAAGGCGCTGCACACGCCCTTTCAGCTTCTCCAAATACGGACGCGTCAGGTGGTTCGGGTTCGTCTCGCTCGACACCTCCCTGATGGAGAACGTCTCGCGCGCCAGATCAATGGTGTCGCACAGCTCGTCGAGCATGATGGTGGGCGTGCCGCCGCCCACGTACAGGCTCTCGAAATCGTAGCCCAACTCTTTGAGCATCATCATCTCACGGCGCATGTTTTCGAAGTAGGGCCGCGCGCGCTCCTCCGAGAACGGGAAACGGTTGAAACTGCAGTACGGGCACAGCCGCTCGCAGAACGGCACGTGCATGTACAGCATGTAGCGCTGACCCGGCACGGGCGCGGGAACGCGCGCCTCCTCGGTGGGCCGAAGCTTCAGATAGCGGTTCGTGCACTGGCGGACGACGGTTGTGAGCAGGCGTTCGGAAAGCATCAGGCGCCCTGCTCTTCCCGACCGGCGATGGCGCGCTTGCCAATGTCCAAACGGTGCTGCTTGCCCTCGAAGTTGATGAGGTCGCACGCCTCGTACGCCTTCTCGCGGGCCTCTTCGAACGAATCCCCCAGCGCCACCACGTTGAGCACGCGCCCGCCGGCGGTCACCAGCTCGCCGTCGCGGTTGAGCGCCGTGCCGGCATGGAACACCGTCACGCCCTCTACGGCCTCGGCCTCGTCAACGCCCAGGATGACCTTGCCCTTCTCGTAAGAGCCCGGGTAGCCCTCGCTCGCCAGCACCACGCACACGGCCCACTGCTCCGACCAGCGCAGGTCAACATCCGCAGGACGCCCCTGCGCCACGGCCAGCATCACCTCGGCCAGATCGCTTTCCAAACGCGGCAGCACCACCTGCGTCTCGGGATCTCCGAAACGCGCGTTGAACTCGATGATCTGGGGACCGGCAGGCGTCAGCATGAACCCGCCGTACAAAACGCCGCGATAATCGTGCTCGAACTCGCGAGCCGTGGCCTTAGCGGCGCGCTCCATGATGGCATGCATGGCGGCCAACTCGTCGGACGTCACGATGGGCACCGGGGAGTACGCCCCCATGCCGCCCGTGTTCGGCCCGCGATCGCCGTCGAAGGCGCGCTTGTGGTCCTGGGCCGTGGCCATGCAGCGGGCCTTGCCGTCGCTCACGAAGGCGAGCAGCGAGCACTCGGGGCCCGTCAGGCACTCCTCGATGACCACCGTGGAGCCCGACGCGCCAAACGCGCCCTCGAAGCAGGACCGCACGGCGTCCTCGGCGTCCTCCAGCTCGTCGGCCACCACCACGCCCTTGCCCGCAGCCAGGCCGTCGGCCTTCACCACAACGGGAGCGCCCAGCTCGCGCACGTAGGCAAGGGCCGGCTCCAGCTCGGAGAAACTGCGGTAGCGCGCCGTGGGAATGCCGTTGCGCTCCATGAACTGCTTGCTGAACGTCTTGCTGCCCTCCAGCTGGGCACCCTGCGCGTCGGGGCCGAACACGGGGACGCCGGCCTCGCGCAGCACGTCCGCCACGCCCGCCACCAACGGCGCCTCGGGGCCCACGACCACCAGCCCCACGGCGTGGTCGCGCACGAACCCGAGCACGGCCTGCCCGTCCTCCGGGTTCAGCCCGGGCACGTTCTTCGCCAGCCGGTCCGTGCCCGCGTTGCCCGGTGCGACGAAAAGCTCTTCGCACCGGGGCGATTTCGCCAGCGCCCATGCTATGGCGTGCTCGCGGCCGCCGCCGCCCAATACCAAGATGTTCATTCCAGGTCCTTTCAAACCCACTTGCCTCGCGCCATCTCACGTGAGACGGCGCGCGTTCGTCGTGCGTTGGTCCCGCTGGCCGCCCGCAGCGTCAGCGAAAAGCGCCAAGGTGCCCAAGGTCGCGGGGAGGGCGAGGCGACGCACGCCTCAGCGCGCAGGCCCCGCCTTGCCGCGAGATCGGGCGCTTTGGCGCTTCGCGGCAGCAACCCGTTTCGCCGTTCGGCGAAACGGCGGGGCTTCTTACCGCATGATGGTCTGATCGCGGTCGGGCCCCACGGCGATGATGCTCACGGGCACGCCCACCGTGCGCTCCAGGTACTCCACGTAGCGCTGCGCGTTCTCCGGCAGCTCCTCGAAGGTGCGGCAGCCGGTGATGTCCACGCCCTTCCAGCCGGGAAGCTCCTCGTACACAGGCTTGGCGTGGAACAACACGCTTTGCTGCATGGGGAAGTAGTCGTACACCTTGCCGTCGCACTCGTAGGCCGTGCACACCTTGATGGTGTCGAACGCCGAGAGCACGTCCAGCTTGGTCAGCGCCACGTCGGTGAGGCCGTTCACCTCGGCCGCGTAGCGCGCGATGACGGCGTCGAACCAGCCGCAGCGGCGCTTGCGCCCCGTGGTCACGCCGAACTCGTGGCCCACTTGGCACAGAAGCTCGCCCACCTCGGCCTCCTCGCCTTCGCCGCCGTCTTCGGCAAAGCGCTGCTCAGTGGGGAAGGGGCCGCCGCCCACGCGCGTGATGTAGGCTTTCTGGATGCCCAGCACGCGGTCGATGGCCGTGGGGCCCACGCCCGATCCCGTGGCCGCGCCGCCCGCGCAGCACGACGAGGACGTGACGTAGGGGTAGGTGCCGTGGTCGATGTCGAGCAGCGTGCCCTGCGCGCCCTCGAAAAGAATCGACTTGCCCTGGCGCACGGCGTCGTTGAGCAGCTGCGCCGTCTCGGCCATGTAGGGCTTGAGAATGCGCGCGTAGGGCAGGTACTCCTCGCAGATCTCCTCCACCGTGTAGGTGTGCAGGCCGTAGATCTTCTCCAAAACAGGGTTTTTCTGCGCGAGCGCCGTCTCCAGCTTCAAGCGGAAGATCTTCTCGTCCAGCAGATCCTGCACGCGGATGCCCTTGCGCGCGGCCTTGTCCTGATAGCACGGGCCGATGCCGCGCTTGGTGGTGCCTATCTTGTTGTCGCCGAGGCGCTTCTCGTCCGCGCCGTCGAAGTCCTTGTGATAGGGCATGATGATGTGCGCGTCGCAGCTGATCTTGAGGTTCTTGCACGAGATGCCCTCGGCCTCCAACATGGCCATCTCCTTGATGAGCACGCCGGGGTCAATGACCACGCCGTTGCCTATCACGGGCACCGCGTTCTCGTACATAACGCCGGAGGGCATGAGGTGAAGCGCCAGCTTCTTGGTGCCGTGGATGACCGTGTGGCCGGCGTTGTTGCCGCCCTGGTAGCGCACCACGTAGTCGTAGTCGCTCGCTATCAGGTCGGTGATCTTGCCTTTGCCTTCGTCCCCCCATTGGGCGCCAACCAGAACTGTGCTCGGCATGTATGTGCGTCCTTTCGTCGCCTGATGGGGCGCGCAGATCGGCCGCCCCGCAACCTTTCACAGTATAGTACAGGAGTCCTGAGCTTCCATGCGAGATTCCAACGATGTGCGAAGGCTTCAAATTCGCGCGGACAAGGCGCTGGATCGCAACGTTTTGGATTGTTCGGCATGCTCGCCCATGAAGCCCTCGTCGGAAGACAGGATGTTTTACGTGAAACATCCTGGGGCGCGAGGGGCGGACGGGATGCCGGAAAGGGCGGCGAGCGGGTGACGACATCGGGGGAGGTGGGCGGCAGGCGGACGGCGGCATGGGGGGGTGCCGGGGAGGGCGGCATCCGAGGCCGGCAGCGAGGGAGGCGAGCCGATAGCGGCATCCGGGGGCAGTGGCGGGGCCTCCATGCAAGATGATCGGCCGTTTTTGGACAAGTTCCCGAGTTATGAGTCCCCAGTTGCCGAGTTATGAGTTTTCCTTTCGGCCGGCATTTCGATGACTGCAACGATTTCAATTCTTGACCTGGGATTTCAGATGCGCGAGCGAGGCGGGTTGCGACGGGGACCCGGGAGAGGCCCCGAGAAAGACTCATAATCGGGGAACTTGTGACTCATAACTCGAGAACTTGGGCGTTTTTCGCGATGTATCTCGCATGGAGGGGCGCTTGCCGCCCAAAACCTGGACTCGCCCCCTCCCCGCCGCCCGGGGTGTTTCACGTGCAACATCCCGGGCGCAGCCGGCGGGCGCACGCGACCGGCAGGCTCAAACCCTCCTCACAGTTCCACCTCGTTGAGCGTTGGGTCGGCGGCGCGCAGGGCTTCGACAACCTCTTCGTGGCAGGTGAACAGGATCACCTGGCGATGCCGGGCCAGCTCGGCCAGCGCCTCGGCCGCTCCGGCACGGCGCTGCGCGTCGAAGTTCACCAGGATGTCGTCGGCCAAGATGGGGATGGCGCGGCCCACGTTGTCCGCGCATATGAGCAGGGCGATGCGCAGCGCCAGGTACAGCTGCTGGCAGGTGCCCAGCGACAGGTGCACGGGATCGCGCACGGTTTTGACCGCGTCCGTCACTTGCAGGCGACCGTCCACCGCCAAGGACACCTTCGTCCAGCGGCCGTCGGTCATGAGCGCCAACAGGCGGCTAGCCTGGCGGTACACCTCGGGCTGGCTCTTGCTCTCCCAAGCGGCGATGGCGGCCTCCAGCATGCGGCGCGCCAGAAGCAGGCGGGCGTAGTCGCAGGCGCTCTCCTCCATGCGCGTGCGCACCTGCTCGCATTCCAGCTTGATCTCGTCGAACTCGCGTTCCTCCTCGGCGCGGGACAGCAGCTGCTTGAGCTCGCCGTAGCGGCGGTTCAAGCGCTCGCTCGTCTCCATGAGCGCCGAACGCTGCTTGGACTTTTGCGAAAGGATGGCGTCCAACGCTTCCACGGTCCGCTCCGCAGACACGCCGGCTTGGTCGAACAGGCGCCTGCGCTGGCGTTTCGCCAGCGCAAGGCTCTCCTCCAGAGAGCTGCGCCTTGAAACGAGGGCTTGGCGGCGCTGACGGTACAGCCCCGCCTCGGCGCGGGCGTCCTTCGCCTCGTCCAACAAGGTTCGGGCGCGGCGGAACGACCCCTGCGCCTCCCGCAGCCCCGACGCGTCAAGCTCGTCGCGCATCCGCGCGCGAAACGCCTCCCGGCTCTCCCGGCATGCCTCCAGTTTCTTCTTGTCCTGCAGCATCACCCACTGGGCATCGCGCAGGCGGGCCTCCTCCTCGTCGGCCTTCTTGTCGGGCCGAAACAGCATGACGAGCGCCGCCAAGGCCACGATGACGGCGATGACCACCAGCCCGACGCCGCCCACCGTGAACGACAGGCTGTTGATCTCGCGCCCATGCATGAACAAGGGCACACCCGAGAACAGGAAGATGAGCGGCAGCGCGACGGAAAGCGCCACCTGCACGCTTCTCTGGCGGCGCAGCACGCCCTGCATCGAGGGGTCGTCCGCCGTTTCGAGCAAAGCCTCGTAAGCCGCCTTCGACGAGGAGAAGTTGTCCTGGGCCAGATCGACCGCGTGATCGCACTTCGCCTCGTCCACAGCCAGCGCCTCCAAACGGTCGCGCAAGGCGCGCTCCTCCGAAGCCTCCAGGCGGATTAGCTGGGAAAGCGCCGCGTCCTCGCGAAGGCGGCGCTGGGCGCGCAGGTCCTCCTCCTCGTCGCGCAGCGCGGCTATCCTCTCCTCCAGCGCCTCCAGCTCGGCGTCCAGCTTCTCCGCGTTCGCCCGATGGGCGGTCAGGGCCTCTATTTCCGAGTTGAGGGCGTCCAGACGCGCCAGCAGCTCGTCGCGCTGGGGCGCCAGATCGCGAAACTCCTTGTCCTCGCGCTTGAGGCGCTCGGCGCGGTCGGAGGCCGCGGAAAGCTCGGCGAGCAGGCGGTCGCGGCGCGCGGCCAGGTTCGTCAGGGAGTGCCCGACGCCCGACGCGCGCGAGGTGTACTCGGCCAGGCGCTCCTGCACCAAGGCGCGCGCATGGGCGGGCGAGGCGCCGGTGCCCGACCCGGCCGTGAGCAGCTTCGCCGTCACGTCGGTGGTGTTGCGCAGGGTGCGCAGCTCGTCGCTGGTGAGGGAGAACATGGTCTTGAACGTCTCGCGGTCCAGGTCGGCCACCAAAGAGGCGTCCCCCTGCAGGCCGTCGGCGTTGCGCGTACGCGACAGCTCCGCCTCGCCGTCCGGCAGCGAGAAGAACAGCGAGCCCGACCGCTCGGCGTTCTCCGGCTTGTAGGTGTTGCGCACGCCCCGGGCCTCTTCCCACCCGAACAGCACGCCGCCCACAAACGAAGCCACCGTGGTCTTGCCCGCCTCGTTGCGCCCAATCACCACGTTGAGGCCCGAAGCGAACGGACCGACGGCCTTGTTCGAAAGCGCCCCGAACGCCGTTATCTTGATATGCTCCAAATACGGCCGCGTCATCGTTCGTCCCCTTGGGCGAGCAGATCAAGGACCAGATCCTCCGCCTCCGCGGCCAGCTGGGCCACCGACCGGACGCATGACCCGGGCAGCTGGATGTTCTTTGCCAGAAACTCGTCCTGCAGAAACGCCACCGCCTGGTCGGGGTCGCTTCGCTGCGCGGCGGCCGCCTGCAAAAACACAGCCGGGAACAGCCCTTCCCTGCGCAGGGCCTCCTTGTCGCGCGCATCTGTGGTCCCGTCCACCAACGCATCGCAGAAAAACAGCGGATACGAATCGTTCAGGTGCTTGCGCAAATCGGCCAGCACGTCGGGACGCTCCAGAACCGCATGCAGCGGCGTGGCGCCCCGCAGCGTGATGCGCGAAACCATCTCCTCGCAGTGGGCCTTGCCGTTTTCGCGGAACAGCTCGCGCATGATCTTGTCGGTGACGGCCGGCAGGTTCGGGCAGTCCTCAACGTCCACGTCCAAACGCTGCCACACCACGCTGGCCGTGGGCACGGGCTCTATCCTGTTGGGACGGCCCTTCTCAAGTGTGACGCAGTAGACGCCCCGCTCGCCCGTCTCCTTGATGTCGCGGCCTTGGATGCAGCCGGAGAACACGAGCTTCGGATCGTCGAAGGAGGGGTACGCGTAGCGCACGTGCACGTGCCCCAGCGCCCAGTAGTCCATGCCCGCGGACAGAAGCTTCGCAGGCTCCACCGGGGCCTTCAAGTCGTCCAGATGCAGCCCGGTGTGCAGCACGCCCACGGAAAACGGCGCTTGCGCGGCGCGCGGATGCTCGGCGGAAAGCGCGGCCACGGCCGCCTCGCGCGTGACCCCTTCGGCTATGCACTCGTCGGCGGGCCAGGTTTGGTTGTAGTAGCCCCGGCCTCCTATCAGGCACAGCGGCTCGCCGTCGCGCTCGTGCAGCGCGAAACCGGGCCTGTCACCCGGCAGCATGACGGCGTTTGCGGGAAGCGAGAAGAAGTCGTGCTGCCACGAGGTGTACGGATCATGGTTGCCCGTCACCAGGTAAACGGTGATGCCGGCCTCCTCCAAGCGGCGCAGGCCCTCGAAGAAGCGCCGGTAGTCGCCGTAGGAGGGGCGCGCGGTGTCGAACACGTCCCCCGCCATCACCACGAAGTCCGCATCGCGCGCGATGGCCGCGTCGATGACGCGGTCGTACGCCTCCGCCAGCGCGGAGAGCAGGCGCGCCGCCCAGGCGTCCGAAAGCGCGCGCAGGCCCCGGAAGGGCGCGCCCAGGTGCAGGTCGGCGGCGTGGATGAATGTCACGTGTTCAGGCATAGGTGCAGTGTAGCGCGAATGGGGCCGTGCCAAGGATCGCAAGACGCCGCCTGCGGAAGAATCTTCGACGAAATCCACGAAGAAACGCGCACGGCCCCCGCGCGATGCGGGGGCCGTGCGAAGAGCGGGGGGGGGGAGGGGGCGGCTCGCAACGGCCGGGCGCCCCTTCGCCTCCTAGCGCCTCGGCCGGGCGTGGCCGGAGCGGCGCGCCCGGGACCGGGCGCGGGCGGCCAGCGCGGTGGCCAAGGCAGCGGCAGCCAGCAGGGCCAGAACCGCCGTGCCGTCGCCCAGGCGGGGCAGCGGCAGCGGGGTGGGCGCCGGCTCCACGGCCAACGGCGCGCCCGCAGGGGCCTCGGCCGGAGTCTGCGGGGCGGCCGGCTCCTCGGGGGCGGCCGGAGCGCCGGCGCGCAGCGTGCCCGTCGAGAGGCTGACGGCCCCGGCGGCATTGCCGTCGGCCACGTTGGCAAAGGCCAAAGCCGCCTGCTGGCCGTCCTCCGCCAAGTCGAGCAGCCCCTCGGCTCCCGACACCGCCACGACTGCGGGGTCGGAGGCGTCCAGCACGTGGAACATGCCGCGTTCGTCCGCCCTCACGGCCGTCACCTGGGCCCGCTCGCGCAACGCCGCGTAGTTGCCGGTCGGATCGGCCAGAGCCTCGCGCTCGTCCGGCCCCAGTTCGAAGTCGCGCGAGTACACGCCGTAGCGCAGGCCCGTGTCCGGATCGACCGTCGAGCCGCCGTGGTCGGACACGTGCGCCGTCACGGTTGCGGACAGGTCCGCCGCCCGGGAGCGGCTTGCCAGGACGAACGTCACCTGCGCGCCGTCCGTCACGTTGGCCGCCGTGGCGGCCTGGCCGCCCACGGTGACGCCCGCCAGGTCGTCCGCGGTGATGGGAACCCCGCCAACCTGTCCGGAGACGTGCGCCAGATCGAACAGCAGCTGTTCGAGCGTTCCCGCCGCCTCGGCAGCAGCCAGCTCGTCTGCCGAGGTGTGGAAGTCCTGGGCGAAGATGTTCGCATCCGTGCCCGGGTCCGAGCCGCCGCCGGGGGTCATGTACACCCGCGACGTGCAGCCGGCGCCCGTCCCGCCGACAATGCCGTAGACCACGTCGAACTCATCTCCCGGAACCGCCGCGTCGAGGGCCGTGCGATCCGTCACCTCCACGACGATGTCCGGATCGGCCACGGTCGAACCCTGGGGCACCACGACCACCTGGCCGCGACGGATCAGCTCCTCGTCGGTGAGCGCTCCCGCGTCGCGCTCCTCGGCGCTCACCGTGTAGTTGTTGGAGTAGACCGTGTAAACGGTGCCGTCGGGCCCGGTGGCCTCGCCGGCATTGTCGAACACCGACAAGGTCACCTCGGCAGAGACGCTGCCGACGCCGTCCTTGGCGTAGACGAACCTCACCTCGTAGCTGGGCAGATCCCAGCTCTCGGCAAACGAATCGTCCACGACCGCCCACGCGCCGTCCTGCTTCACGTGAACAGCCACGTCGGAGACGTCCAGAGAAGTCCCCTGGAAGTCGGTGCCCGAAGCCTGGGCGCCCGCCCACAGCCTCTGGCGCAGCGCCTCGGCGTCCTGGGCAGCCTGCAGGTCGGCGCGCTTCTCCACGAAGTCGGACGCCTGCAAGCTCATGTCCAGGTGCGTCCCTGTGGAGACAGACGTCGCCGCCGCGTGCTGCTTGTTGGCGAACGCCACGTCGCCTGCGGAGCCAAGTGGCACCTGCTTCATGGCCTCCACCTGGGCGGCGTCGGGCTGCACCTGGTCGGCGCCCAGCACCGTCATGTAGCCGCTGCCGCCGCGCACGGTGGCGAAGGCCCCGGCACGCTCGATGAGCGCCGCGTAACCGTTGCCGCCTTCCTCGAACAAGGCTCCATCGCGGTCGGCCGTGTTGAACACGTAGTCGTTGGAGTACATGCCGTAGCGCTTGCCCGGATCGGTCGGGTCCGTCACCTCGCCGCCGTTGTCGGACACGTGCGCCGTCACCGTGGCCTGCGCCTTGGTGCCCACGACCGTGAACGTGACCTTGGAGCCGTCCGCCACGTTGTCCGCAGCGGGCGCCTCAAGAACGCCGTCCACGTCCACCTTCACGTCCACCTTGGCCGCGTCGTAGGTTCCCAGCGCCGCGCCGTCCGCGCCCGTGCCGTTCACGCCGGCCAGGTTGTAGAGCAGCTCGGCCACCTTGCCGGCGTTCGCCTGAAGCTCCGCCTTGGACGTGTAAACGGTGTGCGCCGCAATGCGGGCCTTGCCCGAATCCGGATTGTCCGGATCCACCGGGTCGGTGCCGCCGCCCTCGGTGATGAACACGTTGGACGCGCAGCGCGCCTGGCCGTCCTCGGCCACGCCGAAGACCACCCGCACCGTCGTGCCGGCGTTGGCCGCCACAAGCTGCGTGCGGTCCTCCACCGTCACGGTGCCCTGCGGGGCGTGCGGATCGTCCTTCTTGTAAGCCGTCGCCCCGGCCAGCTGGATGATGCGCTCGTTCGACAGCCCGGCCTCTATCTCCTGGGCGCTCACCTCGAAGTCGTTGGAGAACACCGCGTAGTCCGCGCCCTCCACGTCGCCTTCGTCGCCGCCTCCGCTGGTGTTGTCGAACACCGTCATGGTCACGGCAGCCGTGGCGGTGGCCGCGGGGTCCTTCTGGGACGTGGCCGTGATGGACAGCTCGTACACTCCCTTCTCGCTCGGCAGCGCCAGGCTGTCGCTGCCCTTGTTCGTCACCTTGATGACCGCGGCGTCGTAGGCGTCGTAAACCGTGCCGTCCACCGTCGCCCGGGCGCCCGCCTGGGAGAACGCCCACTCGGCGGCATCGGCGGGAGCCACCTTGGCCAGGTCGTCCACGGTGGTGGCGAAGCCGGACGCCTTCACCGACACGTCCTTGTCCGCAGGCTCGTCCACGTCGTCCCACACGCCCATGGTCACCACGGCCTCAACGCCCTCGGCGTAATGGAAGCGCACCTCGTAGCTGGACGCGTTCCATCCGCCCTGGTAGTCTGCCAGGTCGGTCCAAATGGGCGATCCGTCCTCGGCGGTGCCCGTCCGCACGCTCACGGTCACGTCGCCAACCGTCAGCGCGTTGCCGTCCGCATCCGCGCCCTTGGCGCCGGAGGCGTCCCAGAACAGGTTCTTGATCTGGTCGGCCGTGCCGGTCAGCTCGCCGCGTTCCATGTCGAAGTCGTTGGCGAACAGGCTGCCCTTGCCCACGACCTCCGTGCCGCCGTCGAAATAGGTGCCCGTGGACACGCTGGCGGCCGTCGCGCCGTTCGCGCCTGTGCCCAGCAGGTTGGTGAACGTCACGTCCACCGTCTGCCCATCGGTCACGGCGGCGGCCAGGCCGTCGGCCCCTTCGACGCGCACAACGGCGTCGCTCGACCCGTCCAGCGGATAGGTCAGGCCGTGCTCGTCGGTCTTGGTGGCAACCGCGTTCGCGCGGGCGCGCAGGTCGGCGTAGTTGCCGGCGCCCTTCTGCGCCAGCGCGTCCTTGTCGTCGGCGCTGAAGTCGAAGTCGTCCGAGAACATGCCGTAGGAAACGCCTGTCGAGGGGTCAACCACCGAGCCGCCGTTGTCGAACACGTGCGCCGTCACCGTGGCCTGCACCTTGGTGCCCGCAACCGCGAACGTCACCCTGACGCCGTCCACCACGTTGCTCACGGTGGGAGCCTCGGCGCCCTCGCCCACGGTCACCTGCACCTTGCCGACGTCGTAGGCGCCGGGCAGGGCGTTGCCGTCCGCGTCCGTGCCGAACACGCCGGCCAGCCGGTACAGGAGCGCGGCCACATCGCTGGCGTTCGCAGCCAGCTCGTCAACGGACGTGTAGATGTCGCCGGCGAAGATGGACGCCTTGGCATCCGGATCGTCCGGATCCGTGCCGCCGCCCGGCGTGATGTACACCTCAGACGCGCAGCCCTCGCCCGACTGCTGGTTCGCCAGACCGTACTTCACCTGGACGGTCGCGCCCGGCTCGGCCGTCGCAAGCCCGCCGCGGTCGGTCACGGCGACAGGCGCGTTCGGATCGGCCGCCGTGGAGCCTGCAGGCACCGCCACCACCTGGCCGCGCTTGATCAGCTCGGCGTCGTCGGGCCACGAGTCCGTGCGCTCCTCGGCGCTCACCGTGAAGTCGTTGGAGTACAGCTTGTAGGAGGTGCCGTCGGGGCCAACCACCTCGCCGCCGTTGTCGAACACCGTCATGGTGACGGCGGCCGTGGCGGCACCGGCGTCCTTGGTCACGGTGAACGCCACCTGGTAGCTGCCCTTGCCCGCAGGCCAGGCCGCAGTCGGCTCCTTGCCGTCGATGGTGGCGCTCACGCCGCCGTTTGCCAGGTCGTCGGCGCTCACGGGCGCGCCGCCCACCATGGCTTGCGCCTGCGCCTGCTCGTAGAGCCACTTGAGCAGCGCCTCGGCGCCGTCGGCGGCCGCAGGCAGGTCGGCCGCCGCCACGTTGAAGTCGTTGGCGGAGATGCTCACGCCGCCCTGGGTGGCGGAGTCGTCGGCCACCGTCAAGGTCACCTGGGCCTCCACCGTCTTGCCGTTCTCGGTGTAGGAGAATCTCACCTCGTAGGCGTTCTTGCTCCAACCCTCGTCGTAGTCCGCAGCCGCAACCCACGTGCCGTCGGCCTTCTGCACCTGCACGGCCACGTCGTTCACGCCCAGCGCGGTGCCGTCGGCCTTGAAGCCGCCAGCGTTGGCGTTGGTCCAGAACGTGCCTGCCAGGTCGGTTGCGCCGCTCAGGTCGCCGCGCTCCATGGTGAAGTCGTCGGCGTAGAGCGTGCCCGTTCCCGGATCGGTCTGGCCGCCGTCGCGGTAGGTGCCCAGAGGAGCGGCCGTAACCTGGGGGTTCTCCGTGTCTTTCGCGTTGGTGAACGTCACCGCATGGCTTGCTCCCGCAGTTGCCAGCGCGCCCAGCGCCGCCACGTCGCCCGCGTTCACGCCCACGTTGCCCGCGTCCGCGCCGTCGAGCACGGTGTAGCGGCCGTCCGCGTCCGTCACGGTGGCCGTCACGCCGGCGAAGCGCTGCAGCATGCCGTAGTTGTCGGCGGCGTCCAGCAGCCCGGCGTTCTTGTCGGCCTCGGAGAAGTCGAAGTCGCGGGCGAAGATGCCGTAGCGCGTGCCGTCGGCGCCCTCGTGCGAGCCGCCCTTGTCGTGCACGGTGGCGGTCACCGTGGCCTTGAGGGCGGTGCCGTCCAGATGGAACGTCACCTCGGCGCCGTCAACGATGTTGTCGGCCGAAGCCTCCTCGTCATCACCGTTCACGGTGATCTTGCTTATGTCGGCCACCGTGATGGCCTGGCCGTCCTTCACACCCGTCACGTTGGCCAGATCGAACAGCAGCTGCTTGAGCGCCGCCGCGTCGCCGGCCCCCGCCAGCTCCTCTTTGGAGGTGACGAAGTCCTGCGCGAGGATCTGGTTGCCCGCATCGGGATCAACCGCGCCGCCGCCCCAGATGGTCACCTGCGAGGCGGCCGTTGCCGCGGCGTCGTCGTTTGCCGTGTAGTTCACCCATGCGTCGTCGCCCGCCGTCTTCCAGGCATCGCCGTTTTTGAGGCCGGTCTTGTCCACCGCAACCTTGTCGAGCGCGGCGGCGCCGCTGGCGATGGGAGCCGCCAGGTTGTCTGCGTCGTACACGGTCACCTTGCCCAACGTGGCCAGCTGCTCGTCGGTCAGGCTCGGCAGATCGTCCTCGCTCACCTTGAACGGCGAGGAGAACACGGCGTAGCGATCGCCCTTGGCGCCGTAGGGGTACACCGTCAGGGAAACCGTCGCGGATTTCGTGCCGTCCGCCACCAGGCTGAAAGTCACCTGGTAGGTCTTGGCAGCCCATGCGTCGCCGGCCTGGGTGCCCACCACCGCAACGCTCACCTTGGCGCCGTCGAACGCGGCGGGCAAGCCCACCTGGTCCAGGACGCCGGTCACGTTGGCGCGGTCGTACATCTCGGCCTTGAGCGCGTCAGTCAGGGCGTCCGGCGTGGAGGCGAAGGCCCCCTCGCCTGTCAGCTCGTTCAGGCCGAACGCGAACGGATTGGCCCAAATGCCGTTGCCGTCGGGGTCGGAGGTGCCGTCGCCGTGCACGAACACCGTGCTGGTGCTCTGCGCGCGCTCGGCTTCGGCTGCGGTCTTGGGAGCCAAAAACGTCACCGGCGCGCTCTCTCCCGCCGTCTTCGCGGCCAATTGGGCCAGCTGGTCGCCCATGCCGGTTGCCATGTCGCCGCCGCCGTAGGGGCGGTGCGTGCCGTTGAGCTCCTGGAAGTAGGCCGCCACCTGGGCCGCGTTGCGCAGGTTCTCGTAGTCGTTATCCGGCTTGACCAGATTTGCCAGATCGGCGCCCTCCTTCACATGCACGTTGTTGCTGTAGATGGCGAAATATCCGTTGCCGTCGGGGTCGATCACGGTCTGGCCGTTGTCGTACACGTGCATCGTGATCTGGATGCTCGTGCTCTCCTGGGCCTGGACGGCTATCGTCACCTGGTAATCGCCCGTCGTCCAACCGGTGTGGCCGTTGAGCGTGCCGCTGCTCTTGTTCGTCAGCGACTCGCCCGCAGGCGTGACCACGGTGTAGTACAGCTGGTTGAACGGCAGCGTGCCGCCGGTGCCCAGGTTGACGGGCTTCACCTGGCCGCGATTGTAGATAAGCTGCGTGTTGTACTGCGCGGTCGGCATCCCGCTGCCGGTGGGCAGCAGCTTCTTGCCCTGCAGCTCCTCCAGCGAGATGAAGAAGTCGTTGCCGTTCAGGCTGTAGTCCGTGCTGACGGCGCTGTCGTCGGTGACCAGCACATCCGACGCCGCGCTCGCCTTCTGGGCGGCGGTGTCGTTCTTGGCGGTGAACACCGCGCCGTCCGTCACCGTCGTGCGGCCCAAGGCGTTGCGCAGAGCCGTCAGGTCAACGGCAAGCCCGTCGGAGGGCAGCGCCACGGCGGCGTTGTCGGCCGCGTACAGCGTCGCGCTCGCGCGCTTGACGGCCTCCGCATCGGAGAGGAAGCCGCTGTTGGACGCGCCGGGCGTATCGTCCCACACCAGCTCGTCCGCGCCGGCGGTGAAGTCGTTCGAAGCCACCAAGAAGCCGTCCGAGGCGCCCATGTGGTCGTACACCGTCATGGTGACGGTGGCCGTCACCGCCGTGCCGTCGTTTTGGCCGTCGGCGGTCAGGGGCTGGTACCTGAACGTCACCCGGTAGGAGCCGCGCTCGATGGCCGCCGGGTCGGTGACGGCCTGCGCGGAGCCGCCCGCCGGGGCGATGGTCACCTCGACGTCGGCCAGCGCCAGCTCCTCGGCCCCGTTCTTCTTGGTCCCGTGCGCGTTCGAGCGGTCCCAAGCCAGCTGGTTCATCTCGGCCATGCCGGTCCAGGAGTCCTTTATCTCGTCCTTGCCCACTGCGAAGTTGGAGGCGAACAGCTTGGCCTGCGGGTTCACCGAGGGATCGCCCGACGAGGTCACGGCCATGGTCACCTTCTTTTCCGAGCCGGCAACCTTCTGGCCCGCGGTATCTTGCAGGTAGAACGTCACCTCGTATGCGCCCTCAACCGGCACCGCGCCAAACGCGGTGTCGAAGTCCACCTTCACCGTCATGCCCGAGCCGCTGGGCATGACGCCTGCGGCCGCCCAGTTCTTCAGGTTCGTCTCGAACTCGTTGCGCGAGGCGTCGTCGGCTTTCAGCGTGTAGGAGCCGTTCGCCTCGTCGTAGTACTTCTCGATGGCCGTCTTGGCTATGGAGAAGTCGTTCGCCACAATGTAGGCGCCCGCCACAACCCGGTACTGGTCGGATTCGGCGCTCTTGAACCACGCGCCGTCGCTGTGGGTCACCTGGAACACGTACGTGGAGCCGGGGTCAACCTGGTACGTCCACTCGCCGCCCTGGTAGGCAAGCTTGACCGGCTCCCACGTACGCGCGCCGGCGTCGGCGTCGTCCACCTTGGACACCTGGTAGAAGGTCTCGTACTCCGTGCCCTCGGTCGGGTTGGCCGCGTTCTTGACGTACGCGGCGTCCCAGCCGGTGAACGTGCCCTTGTCGGCCTGCAGGATGGGAGGCGCATAGGCCAGGTCGGGCTTGGCCGCGCGCTGGGGAACCGTGCTGATGACAGCCTGGTCGCTTTCCAGCGTGCTCGCCTTGCCCGTGGCGGTTGCCGTGAAGGTGCCGCTTTGGACGCCGGGCTGGGTTGCGCCCTTGTACGCGCCCTCCTTCGTGCCCGCCAGATCGGCCACGCTGGCCGTGATGGTGCCACCCGCTGCGGTCGGGTTGGAAAGATCCAGTTCAAGCGTCACGTCGTTGCCGTTTTCGGCATACGTCTGGGGAGCCGTCACGGTTTCGGCGGCGTAGTCGTACGTGTACGTCGGCTGGCCGTTCGCCGCGCCCTCGGCAGGGGCGCTGGGCTTCGTCCACATGGTTGCCTCGGCGCTCCAGCCGGCTGCGTCCACGTCGTACACCTTGCTGGCGGCGAAGCGCGCCTTCACCTGATGCGAGGTGTTGGGCGAAAGGCCGTTTTGGGTCAGGCCGGACACCGGCGCGCCCTCGTTGCCGTCAACCGCGTACTCTATCTGCGGCGCGTAGTTCACCTTCCACGCGTTGCCCGCCGGCTGGTCGATCTGCGCAACGCTGAAGTCGTTGCCGTGCGTCGCCGCCTCCCACGTCACCGCATCGACAGCGTAGGCGCTCGCATCCTGCACGGGGGCGCTCGGCGCCGCAATCGTTGCCTTGTTGATGGTCACGTTGGGCTTTGCCGACACGTCGGCGCCGGTCACCTTCACGTGGGTTTGCACCTGGGTGCCCACCGCATCCGGGTTGGCCTCCCTCAGGCCATCGTCCGCGCCAATCGTCACCGTGAGCGGCTGGTAGTTGTTGTTCACGTCGTACGCGGCGCCGCCGACCAAGGCGAGCGCCCAAGCGGTGTAGTTGGAGCCGAGCGCCTCCTTGTCCTTTTCAGGCAGCGTCGTTTGGGCGTTGTTGGCGAACACCTTCACGCCGTTTTGCTCCACGCCCGTATCGTACAGGTGCACGTTCGCGCGCACGTTGAGGGTATGCGTCGCGCCGGTGCCGTCCTTCACGGTCACAACGTAGCTCACCTCTATGGGGCTTTCGTCGTCTTGGCCGATGGAGCTGGGGGTTGCCGTGAAGGTGTACTGGCCGTTGCCCGTGCCCTGGGAAACCGCGCTCACCGTGCCGTCGGCGTTTTCCACCATGACGGAAAGGCCCATCTTCTGCGCCAGGGAGGCGGCGTCGCCCAGTTCGGTGGCCGCGTTGGCGCGCATGGTGGCGTAGTCATGCACCGTGGCGGTGTAGTCGCCCTCCTCGGCCGTCTGGCCGTCGGAGGTCACGTCCACCGTCACCGTGTAGGTCTTGGTCAGCCCGTCATGCTGCCTGCCGAACGAATCGGTGTAACGGTAGGTCACCGTCACCTCGGCCGTGTAGCGCCCGGGCTTCAAATCGCTCTTCACCGTAAGCGGCAGGTCCACCTTTGCGCCGTCGTCGGTTATCTGGCCCGACAGCGCGCCTGCGGAAAGCCAGTCGTTGGCCACCGAGGAGTCGATGCCGGTGGAGGTGTTCGCAACCGTTGCGCTGAAATCGCTGAACGAGGGTTTGTCGCCCACGCTGTTGCGTCCCCCGTCCGCCGGGTCGAAGAAATCGCGCGCCGTCAGCGGCAGGCTGATGCCGCCGATCTGGCCCTCTTCGAACGCCGCGGACAAAGGCGCGTCGGCCAGGCGAGCGTCCTCGAAACGCGCCGCCAGCGAGAACTTGGCGTAATCCGGCAGCTCCGCGCTGTCGCTGTAGCTGCTGTCGCTGTCCGGGCCGTAGGGAACCGGGCGCGCGGTGCCGTCCATGGGGCCCGCCTTGTCTCCGTTCGGCTCGGTCTTGACGCTCCACGTGTCAACGTAGGCGTTGTGCACGTTCTCCTCAACGGTCTTGGCATGGTCCCAGATCGATTTCTGGCCCGCGCCGCCGCCGGCGGTGTCGAACTGCCACTTCTCGTTATGGTAGTTGCCAAGCGCAGGCTGCGCGCCGCTCTTGCCCGGCTCGTCGAACAAAAAGCCCGAGAACACGATGGCCTCGCCGTTGCCGTCCTTAAGGACGCCGGGGGCGTTGAGGGAAACATCGGTGCCGTCTATCTTCACCTGCGAATCCACCTTGCCCTCGGCGGTCACCTTGGACAGGCGGCTGTCGGCCGAGTTGCCGTTCACCAGCGTCACGCCGTCGATGTCGTTGGGCACGTTGAACACCACGCCGTACTGGCCGGTGGAGGTGCGGTACTGCACGCCGAAGGTCAGGCCCTCCACGTCGCGCCACGAGGTGGCCGCCGTTCCCTGGGCGTTCTGACCGTACTCGGCCGGGCTGACGTTCCACACATGCGACAGCGTCTGGCCCACCTGGAAGGGATGGAAGCTGTCCACGTTCGCGTCGTTGGCCCACAGCTGCCACGGGTCGCGCATGTAGCCCGGCCAGTTGACGCTGACAGGATCGATGGGCTTGCCGTCGTCGCCAAGGGTGGCGCTGTCGAAGTACTTGTTCACCCAGGTTGCGTTGTCGGGATCCCACTTGTCGGTGCCGGAGCTTGCCAGCATGCTGGTGCGCACCGTTTCCAGCCAGCTCACCTTCTGCGTGCTGGGCAGGTCGTTGGGGTAGGGGTCTTGGGTGCTGGCGTTGGAGATGTTCCAGCGCACCGTGAGCGTCTTGGGCTCAAGGGTGTAGGTGATCAGCGTGTCGCCCGTTATGTCGTTGGACTGGGTTGCGCCGTACACCTGGTCCTTCTGGTCCTCGATGACCCCGGGCGTGGCGGAGGTGCCCGGGGAAAGGACGCCCTGCTCTATCTTCACGATGTCGAAACCGGGGGTCTCCCACGTGCCGTCGCCCTTGCCGAACACGGGCAGCGTCTCCTTGGCGCCCGCCCGCACGTAGAACTTCTCGCGCTCGGCCACATTGGCGGTGGTGCCGTTCACCTCGCCATAGAAGGTGCTGCGCGCGGTCACCGTGCCGTCGGCGTTCAGCTTGCCGGCAACGCCGTTGCCGTCTTGCTGCGCGCCCTCGAGGTCGGTGTAGAGCAGCTTGTACTCCACCTTGTACCACTGGTCGATCCACACGTTGTTGACGCGGCTGGCAAACCAGCCGTCGTGCGCGTCCGCCGCGCTGTCGGCCTTCCACCTGACACGCACGCCGTACGGGCTGTCCGCATCGGCGGCATGGGCAAACGACGTCGCCCCGTTCAGGCTGTGCCACGCGGAAACGCCGCCCTCCACCATGCTGTGCTGCAGAAGGACCGTCTCCGCAGGGTCCATGCCGGCGGTGTCGATGCGCACGGTGCCGGACGCGCCCTCGCCAAACGCCGGGACGCGCTGCTGGCCGCCCTCCTCGTAGTACGAGTCGGCCACAAGCCCCGGGGCGTTACCGCGGCCGTTGAACGCGGCAGTGTCCAGCGTGCCCGCCTCGTGGGTGTCGCAGACTTTGTGGTTCAGCGTCAGCTCGAGGGCGCTGCCGTCGCCGGCCCAGTTGCCCTGGTCGCTATCGAGTGCCCGAGAAAGGCTCAAATACAGCTTGCCGCCCTCGACCACCCAGCAGTCGTCCCAGTTGACGCTGGCCGTATCCGCATCGGCGCCGGCGATCTCAAGGTGCTCTTTCGCCATGTCCACCGTGGCGGAAACATGGGTGCCCACAATCTGGATGCGCTCGTTCTCGTAGTCGATGGGGCCGAACTTCACGTCCAGATCGGAAACGGGCAGCTTCTCCACCTTGAGCGTCACCGTCACGTAGTAGGCCGGGTTGCCGGCGTTCTCGCTTCCGTCCTTCACGTTGGTGCCCAGGTCAAGGCCGTACTGGTTGCCGCCGTCGTAGCTCACTTTCAGCTTGATCTGGTATTCGCCCACAGCAAGCGCGCCCTGGCCGTCCGCCGGCGCAACCTGCAGCCCAACGCCGTGGCCCAGCGCGGTGTCGAAATCCCCGCTGTCCCCGCTGGCGACGGTCACCTTGAACGCGTCGCTGTTCGCGCCCACAGCCTCTGCCGAGACGCCCAGCACCCGCAGGTCGGGCGCAATGCCGCCCTCGCCGCCGCCCTGCGTGCCGGTCAGGTTCACCTTCATATCGTAGATGCCGTCGTCTTTGTAACCCACCGCAAGCGAGGTGTCCGTGTCTCCGTTCTCAACCCTGCTGCCGGTGATGGAGTAATCGACGTCCACCCACTTGGCGTACACCGTGAGATCGGTTTCCGGAGCCAGCTTGACCAGATCGTACACCTTGGTGTCCTTGGTGTACTGCTCGCCCCAGTCGCCGGTGTCGGTTCCGTCCTTCGTCCACCAGCCCGCAAACGCCTGGCCGTCCCGGTAGAAGTCGAAGGCGTCAAGGTTGGCGCCGTTTTTCTTAGGATCGGGGTGACGGTCGTCGCGCACCGTGCTGCTGTCGTCTTGCGCCCAGCCGTCGGGGTGGCTGAACGCGGCCTTCTCGCCAAGCAGGCTGCTGTTGCCCTGGTTCTCAACCTGGGCGCCCTTGTAGTCGAACGTCACCGTCTGGCTGATCTTCACCCAGTTGAACGTCACGAGGCCGGCTGCGGTGATCTGGATGTTCCCGCTCGTGTGCTCCGTGCCGGCGTACGAGATGGACTTGAGCTTGTAGCCGGGAACGAGCGTGGTGGCCTTGCTCCAAATGGAGCCGGTTTGGAGGTAGGAGCCAACCTCATGGACCTTTTCGCCGGTCCATGCGTCCCAGCCGCCCAAGGTGCCGTCGGCCTCGATGCCGGCCTTCACCAGACTGCTCATGTCTTTGCCGTGGTCGTTCGCATGACTGAGGGTGACCATCACCTCGTGCGTGGCCTTGTAGACGGCCGACGGCTCAGAGGCGAAGTTGCTGTTGGCGTTGCTGCCCTTGATGCGCACCTTGTAGTACGCGCCCGCATCGACGCTCGCCTGCACGGCGCTGCCCGCGCTGGCAGTGCCCATGTCGGTCCATTGGGCGCCGGCGGCCTCGGTTCCGTTGCTGTCGCACTTGATGTACTGGTAGCTGAAGCCGTCGCGGGGGCTGTTGATGGAAAGCGTGGCCTGGTCCGAACCCACCGTCGAGGCCACCGTCGCCTCCGGCGCCTGCGGGCGATGGGGAACGGAGATCGTGCTGGTGTGCGGGCGGTAGAACTCCTGGGTTTTCTCCAGGGTCAGCTCCGTGGACTGGTCGCCGGCGGGCCACGCGTCAAGCGCGCTCGCAAGCGACGCCTTGTCGCCGTCGTTTTTCACCGTGTGGTTGAAGTTGTCGCCCGTCACCGTGGTGCCCGCAACGTCGGCGCCGGTGAACGTGATCTCCTCCGTCTCGTAGTCGATGGTCGGGGTTTTGATGTCAAGGTCGCCCGTGACCGTGGCCTTCAAGGGAATGCTCACCGTCTGGAAGCGGTGCCATCCGCCTGCGGTGGGACCGAGGTCAATCTTGACTTGGATCGCAGTGCTGTACTCGCCCGGCGTCAGGCCGTCTTTGAGCACGGCGCTGAACTCCATCTCGCCGTTCGCGCCGGAGGTGTGCTGCCACGCAAGCGCCTTGCCGTCCTTCAGCAATTCGTCGCCGTTCGGCGCGTACAGGGCGAAGTTGTCGTTGCTGGGATTCAGGCTATACGACGTGATGCGCGGCCAGCTGACCGCCGAGGCGCTGGCAGCGTCGGTGCTGCCCGCGCCGGAGCGCGTGATGGGGATGCTGATGTTCCACTGGCCGCTGTTGGCCAGAGCGTCCCCGGAAAGGTTGCCGTCGGCGCTGCCGCCCTGGTACCCCGTGCTCAGCGACTTGTCGTCCGCGCCGGACACCACGCCCGCAGCAAAGGTGCGGCTGCCCCATTTGGCGTACAGCTGGATGTAGCCGTTGCCGTTGGGAGAAAGCGTGCTGAGGTCCGTGTCCTTGGTGACCCGCGTGCCCGTGCCGCCGACGCCGGTGTACCAGCCTTCGAAGTAATTGTTCTCGTTCGTGCCGGCATCGTTTGCACCGGAACCCAGCTTCACGTCGAAGAGGTGCTTGTTCATCAGCTCGTCGATGTTGGTGTTGGTGAAGGAGCCGGGCAGCTCGTCTTCGTTCGCTTGGCGCGGCAGATCCGTCATGCCAAGCGCTGCGGCCAGCGTCGTCGCGCCCGCGTTCGTGATGTCGTAGCGGTACTTCGCGCCGCCGTTGAGCTGGTCCACCTGCTGGTTCGGGTTGCCCTGGTAGTACCAGTTGGTGCCGAAGTTGAACTTGGCGCCCTTCACGCTGGACTTCCACACCGGGTAGAGCGTCATGCCGTCCCAGGGAACCTGCACGCCGGTCTGCCCCAAAGCGTAGTCGCGCGTGGGGTTGTTGGTGGGGTTGAAGTCCCCCGCGGGCAGGTTTTGCGTGGTTGACCAACCCGCCAGCGTGTAGCCGGCGCGGGAGAGGCCGTTGCCGCTATCCAGCGTCACCGTATCGTAGGCCCACCTGCCCTGATCGGCGGGTGCGTTGCCCGTCACACCGGACGCGCTGCCCTTGTCGTAGGCAATCGCGGCCACCTTTTCGTAGTAGATGTTGGCAATGGGGTCGTTTCCGTCCTTGATGGGGTTCTGACCGGCAACGATGCCCGTCTTACCACTGTCCATGTTCATGACGAAGGTGTCGTCGCCTTCGGTGATCGTCTGGTTGACGAAGGTGAGGTCAACCGTGGCTCCCACCGCCGTCGTCACCCACTCCTCGACCACCGCGTACGCGTCGTTTCCAAAGCCCGTCTTGCCCTCGGAGTGGCGGTACACGTTGACCTTCTTCTGGACGGTCGATCCCGTGCCCGCCGTTTCCGTGTACAGGGCATCGAGGATGATCTTGCCGTTTATCACGTCGGCAACCTTGCTGTCGAACGTGACCCTCGACAAATCGATGCTCCCACCCGGCAGCACGTAGTAGGTCGGCGAGCTGCCGCCCGGCGGCGTGCCGTAGGTCAGGCCGCTGCCAGACGCGGCGGAGACGACGTTTTTAACCTCCCAGCCCTGGAAGTACACGGGAGCCTTGCCGGCCTCCACCAGGCGCTTGGTCGGGTTGGGCAGCAGGGTGCTCACCGGTATGACGGGGTTTGCAATCGACCCGATGCCGTAGGTGTCGTTGTCCTCGGGACTCTTGGGAAGGTAACCCTCCGGATCTCCCGAGCGCCAGTAGCCCCACCAGTTCGTGCCGTTGGAGTCCGTGTACTGCCCCTCGTACGTCACCTTGTACTCAGCGGGCTTGACCATCTTCGCAGCGTCGATGTTGAGCACGTTCACCTGGCCGCCCTTCAGGCCCGCACCCATGTTGGCGGCCATCTGGGCTATCACCCAGCCTTGCGATGTCGTTCCCTGAATGGTGCTGAAGCCCCGGGTGCCGTTCTTCTGGCCGTTGCCCTCGTCGATGCCCTCTATCTTGACCACGTTCAAGCCGTCCGGACCCAGGTTCTTCCCGTACGTGGCGTACTCGGCGTTGGAGAACACGTACCCTTCCGCCGGTTTGTAGCGGATGACCGTCGTGGGGGTTTTCAGGAAGTCCGACAGCCTCCACACGTTCCTGCTGTCGACATCCTCCCACAGGTTCTCTTGGCCGTACTGGCCTTGCTGGCCCTTGAACACCTGCACGTCCATGCCCTCATGGGACGACACGGTGAACGCGCCGGTGGGATTGGCGTTGTTCTGCCACCACGCGCCCCCTTGGACCATGTTGATGTCGATGTCGAGGTCGGTGTAGACGTTTTCGAACTTGATGTCGTAATAGGTGAAGGGGTTGTTATTGTTGTAATTGTTATCGGCTCCCAATCCAGCGCTGCCGTGTTGCCGGTTCGTGGTCACCGTCACTTTCAAGCCGGTCATGTCGCCCGAGCGGAAGGTCGTGGTCGCAGACGCGGTGCTTCCATTGTTCAGCCGGTCGCTGTTGATGTACGAGACGTTTTCCCCGTTCACCCTTATGCTGCCCATAACATAATGCCAGCTTGAGGTTTGATGCTGGCAAAAACCGCTTGCGCGCACCTGGAGGGTGAACTCCGTCTTGTTGCTTGAGTCGATGGAGGATGTGGCGGAACCGCTGATCGATCGGACCCCTGCTTTGCCCGGTGCGCCGGCATACCCCCCGTTGACCGTGGTGGCGGTCTGCCACACCGAATTGTTGTTGGCGCTTCCGACCAGGCTGTTCCCGGAGCTGTTCTTCGCCTCGAACACCCCTTTGAGCGTCTTGTCGGTGTCGAACACGAATCCCCACTTGTCTTTGTAGCCAGCATTGATCCACAGGGGACTCTGCTCGTTCACGCCGGTCATGGTGATCGTATGGTGCACGTAGGAGTCTACGGAGCTGAAGTCTTCGGCTATGTACGAAAGCCGAGGATTGAGCGCAACCACCGCCCCTGACGGGATGTTCTCCGCAGCGGTCGCTCCGTAGGTGCGCAGCACGCCGCCCTCTATCGTGGTTTTCAAAACGGTTTTTGGCGCCGCTTGCAGATTCGTATAGTACTTGTTCGTGGAGGCTTCCCAGTGAAGGTTCACTTTGTCGTTGGGGAAGAACACCTGGAACGTGAAGTACTGGCCGGGCTTGACCTCCGAGGGCACGTCGATGAACTGGACGGTCCTCAGAGCCGAGTCCACCATGCTTTCGTAATTCTTGGTGTTCAGAGACACTTTGTGGCTTTCGAGCGTGTTCTCGTAGGTGAACACGAACTGGTCGCCTGCATTCGCGTAAGTCACAATGGTGGTGGAGTCCGTGGACCCGGTGCCGTCCTTGAGCGCGTACACGGTTTTCTGCCCGGAGCCTATCTGCGCGGTGCCCAGGTAGTCTATCTCGTGGCGGATGCCGTTGAGCACCACGTAGGCGGCCAGGAAGCTGTAGTTGGGCTTGCCGTTTATGGCGGCGCTCTCTTGGCTGATGTCGCCGCCCTTGAAGGTGATGGTGGCGGGGTTTTGTTGGATGACGCCGTCGACCTCCCATTTGACGCCCGTCACCTGCCCCACGGCGGCGTTGGAGTCAAGGGCGAACGTCTGCGGGCCGTCCTCGGCCGGGCTGTCGGCGCGCTCGCCGCCCTCGGTGTCGGCATCGGCGGTGTCGGCAGGCTCTTGCGCCTCGTCGCCTCCGTCGTCTTCCGCGCCGATTTCGGCCACCTTGCCGTACTCCACCACGATCACCCGATCCGCGCCCAGCAGGCGCACCTCGGATGAGCCGGCGGCCACGTAGCGCACTTCGCCTTCGGCGCGGGAGTCGGCGGCAACCACGCGCACGGGCTTGCCGTCAGCGTCGAGCACCTTCTCGCCCGAAGCGGTGTCGTACAGCCAGGCGCCTTGGTAGGACGAAGGATCGGCAAGCGCGGCCGACATGAGGGCGCGCTCGGCCTCGGCGGTTTCGGCGGTGGCGGACACAAGAGGAGTGAAGAGCTCGGTTGCCTGAGCCTCCTCGGGGCCGACGAGATCAAGGAAGGAGGAGAGGGGGTCGGCGGGGGCGCCGTGAGCGTCAGCCGAGGCAGGGTCGGCGGGGGCACCGGCGGCGTCAGCGGTATTGGAAGAATCGGCGGCGGTGTCGGCGGCCGGAAGGCCGTCGGCGGGGGCGGTTTCGGAAGCGGACGGGACTTCCTGCGCGGAAGCCTCCGCGTCGTTGGCCGCATCGGCGCCGGCAGCGGGTTGCTCGCCGTCGGCAAGGTTGTTTGAAGCTTCGGGCGCGAGTCCGTCTTCCGAAGCCGCCTCGTCGGCCGGATTCGATTCGACCGCGCCCGCGTCTCCGGAGACTTCGGGGGATCCCGACGCCTCGTCGGCCCCGGGCACCAGCTTCTCCAAGTCGGCTTCGGAGACAAGCGCGCCGCCGGCGAATTCGGCAGCAGCGTGGCCGTTCAAAGCGGAGGCGTCCTCGCGCTGCGGGTCCAAACCCGCAGCGGACAAATCCGCTTCAACGGGAACGGGGAGCGAACCCGACGCCAGCACGTCGCCCAAAGACGCCCCTTCAACCAAAGCATCCGACGCGCCATCCGAAGGCGCGCCGTCCGCAGGGTTCGCAAACGCCTGCGCGGGGACCATCCCCATCGCCAACGCCAACGAGAGCAAGATGCGGGCGGCGGTGGAACCCGCCTTCCTTCTTGCCCTCGTCGCTTTCTCCAAAGTCTCCGTCGTTCTGTCCATACTCGCCTTCTCTCCTCAATACCGTGGCCTCGCCGTCCGCACAAGCCCTTGCAGCAAAAGCCTTTGCAGCGGCGTCTGAGTCCGTGAGGTCCCTATGGTACTTTGGAGAGAGCATATAAAGCCGCCCCCTACGTCCCCCTTCGCCGCTTTTGCAACGGGGGATAGGGGATTCTATGGCACTTGATCAGGCTGTTTTCGGTTCAAAGGCGCAGGGGCGCAAGAGGAGGGATGCGGGAGGCAAAAGGGCACCAGATAAAGCCAGGTAAAGGAACGCAAAAGGCGACTGGGGAAACCTGGACTCCTGCTAAACCAGCGTTGGCACGAACCTGCCGGAGGCGGTTGGGAAGAGCCGGGCGAAGCCGGGGTCCAGCCGAGGCTACAGGTAGCCGGGCACGCGGGACTCGTCGATGAAGTCCATGAAGCGCGTGTACTCGGCGTTGAAGGCCAGCGGGATGTCTCGCGTGGGGCCGTTGCGGTGCTTGGCCACTATGAGCTGGGCGGTGCCCAGGTCGGGGCGGTCCTCGCTCTCGGCCTCGGCCTCGTCCATACTGCGGTCGATGAAGGCCACGATGTCGGCGTCCTGCTCGATGGAGCCGGACTCGCGCAGGTCGGAGAGCATTGGGCGCTTCTTGCCGCGCATCTCCACGGCGCGCGAGAGCTGCGAGAGGGCGATCACCGGCATGTCCATCTCCTTGGCGAGCACCTTAAGCCCTCGCGAGATCTCGCCCACCTCCACGGCCCGGTTGCCGTCGGCGCGGGCCTTGGGCGGCTGCATGAGCTGCAGGTAGTCGACCACGATAAGCCCCTTCTCGGCGTCGCGCAGCTCGCGGCGGGCCTTGGCGCGCAGCTCCAGGATGGACAGCGCCGGCGTGTCGTCGATGTAGATGTTGAGGTTCGACAGGTTGCTGGACGCCTCCACGATGGCGGCCCAGTCGGCGTCCTGCACCTTGCCGGAGCGCACGGCGGACAGGCTCACGCGCGCCTCGGAGCACAGGATGCGCTGCACCAGCTGGGAGGCGCTCATCTCCAGCGACAAAAACGCCACGGTGGCACCCAGCTTGGCCGCGTTGGTGGCCAGGTTGAGGGCGAAGGAGGTCTTGCCCACGCCGGGGCGCGCGGCCAGGATGACCAGGTCGCCGCCGCGGAAGCCGTGGAACAGCTCGTCCACGTCCCGGAAGCCCGACGCCACGCCCACTATCTTGTTCTCCTGCGCGGCTATCTGCTGGATCTCCTCGTAGGCGTCCATCACAAGCGCGCTCATCTTCCGAAACGACGACGCCACGCGCTTCTCGGTCACGCTGAACAGCGTCTTCTCCGCGTCCTCCACCA
Source organism: Rubneribacter sp. (assembly GCF_965361815.1). NCBI lineage: Bacteria > Bacillati > Actinomycetota > Coriobacteriia > Eggerthellales > Eggerthellaceae > Rubneribacter > Rubneribacter sp. The sequence goes on along the minus strand of NZ_CBDTNW010000120.1, from coordinate 60,702 downwards.
CCGAGTCCAAGTCGTCGGGGGCGTCGTAGGCCAGCGACTTGATGGAGTCGGAGGCGCGGATGAGGTCGCGCAGGATGGAGGTGCGTCTGACTATCTCCACGTGATTGGGCCAGTTGGTGAGCGCGAAGGTGTTGTCGGCCAGTTCCAGTATCTCGGCGCGGCCGCCGACGGCCTCCAGCTGGCCGGCGGCCTTGAGGTTGTCGGCCAGCGAGATGTGGTCGATGGGGATGTGGCGGCCGTAGAGGTCCAACATGGACTCGAAGATGCGCTGGTGGGAGGCGCGGTAGAAGTTCTGGGGGACCAGCTTGGCGGCCACCTCCTCTATGGCCTCCTGCGTGAGGATGCACGCGGCCAGGACGGATTTCTCCGCCTCGATGTTCTGCGGTTCGAGCCGCCGTCTGTCGGCGACAGGCTCCTCCGGCGCGAAATCGGGATTGTACGGAGCGTTGGGACCGGGCATGAGCACTCTTCCTCTCAACCTCTACAGAGGCTCCCATGATACCGCAAGCGGCAAGGACAAACGCGCCTCTCAACCGTTATCGCCGGAAACAACAAACCCCCTCCCGGCGGGAGGGGGTTCGCATCGCTTGGTCCCGCCGAAGCGGGCGAAGCGGCTTTCGCGCCAACAAAGGGTTGAGCCTATTCGGCCGTCTCCTCGGCAGCGGCCTCGGCCTCGGCTTCGGCGGCCTCGGCAGATTCTTCGGCAGCCTCAACAGCGGCCTCAGCTTCGTCAGCTGCGGCAGCTTCGGCTTCGGCAGCAGCCTCGGCTTCGGCAGCGGCCTCGGCGGCCTGGTCGCCAACGACCAGCTTCACCGTCGCCTTGATCTCGCGGTAGATGGAGATGGCAACCTCGTGCTCGCCGGCCGTCTTGATGGCATGGCCCAGCTCGATGCGGCGCTTGTCCACCTCGACGTCCAAAGCCTCCTTGATGGCGTCGGCGATCATCTGCGCGGTCACCGAGCCGAACAGCTGGCCCTCCTCGCCAACCCTGGCGTTCACCTTGACGGCGGCGTTGTCCAGCGCGGCCTTCAACTGCTCGGCGTTGGCAACGCGGGTTTCCTCGCGCTTGGCAATGTTGTGCCTGCGCTGCTCGAGCTGCTTGAGGTTGCCCTTCGTGGCCAGGATGGCCATCTTGTTCGGCAGCAGGTAGTTGTTGGCGAAACCGTCGGCAACGTCAACAACGTCGCCCTCGCCGCCTTTGTTCTTCAATTCTTGGAGCAGGATGACTTTCATGGTTCCTCCTTGCACCTAGCGGCTGCGACGGTCGCCGCGGCCGCTGATGGCGGGAACCGTGTAAGGCATCAAAGCCATCTTGCGGGCGCGCTTCACGGCGTTCGCAATGTCGCGCTGGTGCTGGGTGCAGGCACCCGTCACGCGGCGCGGCTTGATCTTTCCGCGGTCGGTAACGTACTTACGCAGCATCTGGGTGTCTTTGTAGTCGATGTACTGCGAGTCCTCCTTGCAGAACTGGCAGAACTTGCGACGCGGCTGCTTCGCGTAATCGGACATGTAAAACCTCTTTCGTTTCGCTTAAAACGGGATGTCTTCGTCGTAGACCGAAGAAGAGGCGTCGACAACCGGAGCGGCCATGGGAGGAGCGGCCGGCGCGGCATAGCCGCCGGAAGCTCCAGGGGAGCTGGGAGCCGAATAGCCGCCGCCCATGCCCCCGCCGTACGACGAGTCGCTGTTGCGGCTGGACATGAACTCCAGCTCGTCCACGATGACCTCGATCTTGCTGCGCTTCTGCCCGTCGCGCTCCCACTGGCTCCAGCGCAGCTTGCCCTCTATGGACACCTTCGTGCCCTTGCCGAGGTAGCGCGAGAGCGCCTCGGCGCGGGAGCCGAACATCGTGCAGTCGATGAAGTTCGGGTAGTCCTCCCACTCGCCCGTCTGCGGGTTCTTGCGGCGGTCGTTGACCGCCACGCCGAAGCCGAGCACCGGCATGCCGCTCGCGGTGGAGCGCAGCTCGGGCGCGCGCGTCAGGTTCCCGCTGATGATCACTCGGTTGATGCTCATGTGTCCCTACCTCTTCTCTGTCGGGCGTCGGACGCATCCGAACACCCCCACGTCGTGTCTTAATCGCGGTCGGTGCGCTTCACAATCATGTGACGCACAACGGCATCGGTGATGCGCAGGATGCGATCAAGCTCGGCGACGTCAGCGGGATCGGCATGGAAGTCGATGAGAGTGTAGTCACCATCGGTCAGACCATTGATCTCGTAAGCGAGTTTGCGCTTGCCCCACTCATCAACGTTGTCGATAGTGCCCTTGGCGTCGGTGACCGTGGTCTCGATGCGCTTCATAACAGCGGCACGGGATTCCTCGTCGAGAGTCGGAGCGACAAAAAACAGCAGTTCGTAAGCCTTCATCAGCTCACCTCCTTTGGACTGTACGGCCCCGGGCTGGTGAAGGCAAGAACCGGGGCAGGAATAAGCTTTGCTATTCTAGCAAAAGAGGAAGGTTGAAAACACCTTTACTTTCGCCAGCCGCTTTTTCCCACCGTTTCGCCACACTTGGCGCTTCTCGCCCGCACGTTGACGTCGACCGCTCTTCCTATCAGTGCGATAAGGCCATGGTACCAAAGGCACCTAGCGCGCATATGGCACGAATCCAGCGCGGAGGTTTTTCTTTCCAACGCGATTGCAATGGAACCCTCATGCGATCCCGATGTCTTTCCAACGCGAATCCAGCGCGACCCCAACGCGAACCCAGCGCAGATCAAACGCGCTTCCGCACGGCTCCAAGCGAGTTCAACGCAGTCTAAACGTACACCCAAGCGAGTTCGGCGCGGCCCCAAGCGAACCCAACGCGGCCCCGATGCGAACCCGGACGAATCCGACATGCCTCAACGCGAACTCAAACGAATCTAGCACAACTCCAATGCGAACCCGGACGAATCCACGCGGCCGCAACACGCCTTGGCCGCGAAAGGCACGGCGCACCCATCCCGTCCCTCGAACGTGCTTCGCGGGAGGCCGACCTCCGTCCTGGGCCGCACTTCGCCGCACGCCGACCCCCTCCCGAACGTGCTCCGCAGGGCATCGGCGCACTCTCGGACACACTTCGCGGGACACCAACCCCTTTCCGGACGCGCTTGGCGGGAGGCCGACCTCCTCCCGAACGCGCTTCGCGGTGCGCCGGCCCCTTTCCGAACGCGCTTCGCGGTGCGCCGGCGCCCGCCTGCCCCCAGACGCGCTGCGCAGGACGCTAGTGCCCGGCAGTGCAAAAAAAGCGCCGCAGTCTCCTGCGGCGCGCGATGTTTCACGTGAAACATCTTTGCTGTCTACTCGTTGCCGTCCTCGGCTTCTTCGAGGTACCTCTCCTCTATGTCGTCATCGGCATAGGATTCGGGATCTTGCAGGGCTATCATGAAATTCGGCGCCGCGCCCACGTATGCAGGCTCCTTTTCGAAAACAGGGGCGCCATCCTCGCCGGTTTCGTACAGATACCCGACGGCGTACCCCTCGTCCTCGCCGGGAACGCCGCCCTCCGCTATGAGCGCGTCCTTCGTGCCGTCATCCACCTCGATGTACCCGTCGTAGCACAGGGCGTACGCAGCTGCGCCGCGAGCGTGCTCCACCGTGTGGCGAGCGTAGTTGAAGCATTCCTCGGCCGATTCGCCGGGATGGTTCTCCAGAAAGAGGTTCTCCTTGACCACCAGCGCCGTGAAAGGAACCACGTCTTCTCCCTGAAGCATCTTCTCTTTGGCTTCCTCCAAAGAGAACAGCAGGACTTTCTCGAGTATCTCGGGGATCTCGGGCACCTGCACATCCGAGCTCTCCACTACGCGATCAGCCATGATCCGTCCTTTCGACAACGCTTCCATCCTGCGGCGGCTTCCCCCGGGGGGGTTCGAACCGCCTTTCCTTTACCAGTGTAGAGCTTGCATCTGCCGCAGAAGGCGGCATTCCAAGCATACACGGCGTATCTTCAAAATTGGCGCCGACGGATGCGCGGGGGAGAGGCGGCGTGCCCAGGTTCCCTTGAGGATGGGCATTTTCTCCCAACGACAACAGACGGCGGGCCGAACGTTGCGAATCGATAGCGCTGCTGCGGGCGACAACCGCCTTCGACAGCCTTTCGTCTTCGGAAAACCAAGGCCCGGAATGTTTCACGTGAAACATTCCGGACCCCTGGGGCAAAGCGCGACAGCCGCCGCCAATCCCGTCGATCCCACCAACCTCGCCGTCCCCGTCAACCTCGCCGTCCCCGTCAACCTCGTCGCCTTCGTCAACTTCGCCGGCCCCGTCAACATCGCCGTCCCCGTCAAACTCGTCGGGCCGCCGATCAGCCGACTTTCGACTCTTCGCCAGACGACATCGGCAGCCGTCCATCGCCCTCTGCGCGCAGACCGCCTGGCTCGTTAATGGCAGCAGCAACGACGATGCGCCTTGCGGCCCTTCTTCTTTCCGTTGACGCCCTTGTCCTTCATCGAAAGAATCAGCTTCTCGGTGATGGCGTTCATCTGGGCGACCTCCTCTTCGGACAGGCAGGAGAGGATGTCGTCGGCGGTGCGGTCGTTGGCCTCCACGCGCTTCTGGGCCACGGCGCGGCCCTCATCGGTCAGCTTCACCGCGTACGTGCGCTTGCCTTCGGCGTCCTCGATAGTCACGTACCCGTTTCGCTCGGCTTTCTTCACCACGTCCTTGAGCTCGCTTCGACTCATGCCCAGGATGTCGACCAGCTTGCGCTGCGTGGTTCCGTCGTTTTCCATCAGCGCGTTGAGCAGCGCGCCCTGCCCGCGCTTGTAGCTTTTCGGCCCGTTCTTGTGGAACGCAAGGCGGACGAGCTTGCTGGCCTTCTTCAGTTGGTTCAGGGATGCGGTTGCTTCGTTCATGGCAGTCCTTCGTCTCGATCGATCATGTGCTCGTCGCCACTATACCGCTGCGCACTGCCTCTTGCCCGATTATCCACAGCATTATCTTGATTAATGTTTTTCGCAGTTGAAATGCATTGCTTACATTATTCATGAATAAGTATCATTAGCGGGCGGAGCAGTCGGAGGGACGAAGCAAGCGGACGGGCGGAACGATCATCCGATCAGCGCCCGGGGGCCGGTAGCGCAACGAGCGGGGACAACCAGCAGGCAAGACAGCTGACACGCCGGGCGGTTGCCCGATCAGCGTTCGGGGAAAGCCGGTAGCGCGGCGGGCGGGGACAACCGGAGCGCAAAACGCCCGGCGTGTCAGCCGGTTGCCCACAGCCCCTGAACGCAGAGGCGAGCCAAACCCACAAGAAAGCCTTGCGTGCGCCGGACGATGGAGCATGCTGAACAGCAAGCAAGGTTCGGCGACGGCGACAGCGGAGCCAAAAACGCAACGAACCCCGCCCAGGAGACGACCCGAGCGGGGGTTCGCGTAACTTTCGAATGGCGGAGGAGGAGGGATTCGAACCCTCGTCACCGGGGTTGCCGGTGAAACGGTTTTCGAGACCGCCGCATTCAACCACTCTGCCACCCCTCCGCATAGGGTGCAGGGAACGCCTCTTCGCAGTTCGGATGTTTCACGTGAAACATCCATTGCGCGCCGACGGTGGTCGCATCGGCTTTTAATGGCGGAGAGATGGGGATTCGAACCCCAGATACGCTTGTGGCGTATACACGATTTCCAATCGTGCTCCTTCGGCCAGCTCGGACATCTCTCCGCGGCTTCCCTTGCCCGCCGCCGAATGCGGCGCGCAGCGAATACGTAGTATACAACAGCTAATAGGCGCTCACAAGCGAGAAATATTCCTCTTCACGACCTTCGCAGGCAGCCAAGGTAGCTGAGGGCGCCGAGGACTCGGCCGCACGAGCGACGGAAGAAGACGCTTCGTCCAACCTCCCGCAGGAAGGGCCGCGTCGCTCCACGTGAAGAGGGACGTCGAACAAGCGCGACATGACCTCGTCGGTCAGCATATCCCTTTTCGCGCCGTCGGCGAACAATTGGCCCCGCTTGATGAGGACGATCCGCCCAATCTCGGGAATGACGTCCTCCGGGTAGTGCGTGACCAGAACGATTCCCTTGCCTGCACGGGCAAGGACGCGCATGCTCTTCCGAACGTAGTACATGCCCTCGGGGTCAAGACCGGTGCACGGCTCGTCGAACACAAGCGTCTCGGGATCGTGCACCAAGGCGCGCGCTATGAGTATCCGGCGCGCTTGGCCGGTGGAAAGCGTCATGATGTCCCTTTCCGCAAGGTCCTCAACGCCCAGCTGCCTCAAAGAGGCAAGGGCCCGCGCACGCGTTTCGTCGGTGCCGTGCGCGTGCGCAGGCATGCCCAGGGATCCGAACAAACCCCCTTCCACCACGTCGATGGCCGGCAGATGCACGGAAATCTGGTCCTGCATGCTCGACGACACAATGCCCAGGCTTTTTTTCACCTCGGACACAACCACGCGCGGCTGCCCTTTGAACCGCACAGGCGGGCGATCGCGATGCAACGGAACGATCTCACGCGTTATCAGCTTGACGAACGTCGATTTCCCCGATCCGTTCGGGCCGAGCAGCGCAACGTTCTCGCCCAGGCCGAGCCTGAACGACGGCACGCTGAGGATCGTTTTCCCCGCGCGAACGACTGCGGCGTCCTCTATCTCAACGAGCGGGGCCTCGGCGCGCGTGCAGGCGCGGCCGCCGTCCTTGGCGTCATGGTGTTCGTTGGCTGCTTCCATGGTTCGTCCCTTTCGCATCTTCAAACGAATTCGGTGTCTTTGATGTTTCACGTGAAACGTCGCAAGCGCCCGCACTCGGCGTCTGGGCAAAAGAAGGGGAGCCGGCGCATGCCGACTCCCTGGTGCAGAGGGTTCGCCGCAACCCTCGCTCGATGCGCGGGGCGCGGGGCGCAGGACGCGCAGAGGCGATGCAAGACGCGAACCGCCGCGCAACCCGCACCTGACGCGCAAGCGCAAGCGCAGGATGCGGGGTGCAGACTGCGAACCGCCCTGAGATCAGGTTACGCCGCTTCGGCAGGCTGCTCCGAGGAAGCGCCCTCGGCGCCAGTTCCCGAGCCGTCCGCAGCCTCCGCGTTGCCGGTGCCGCCCTGATCGCCTTCGCCTTCGCCCTCGGCAGCGGCTTCGTCCGCCGTTCCGTCCGTCGAGTCATCGGCCCCCGCAGCCGCGTCGTCAGCGGAGGCGTCGGTCCCGGACCCTTCCTCCTCCGTCTGGTACTTGGTCACGTCAACGTAGTAGGGCAGGCCGTCGGGCATCTCGTTGATCTGGACGTTGGAGGCTTCACGCTGCTCTTCCAGCCATTGCTGGTAGGCTTCGGTCTGCTTCTGGGACTTCAGAGATTCGTTGATCTTGTCGAGCCATTCGGACGGAATCTGGTCGATGCTCGTGATCTCCACCGTTTCGGCGCCGTCCTCGCCTGTTGTCTTCGGCGCGTTGTACACGTCGGTGCACTTGATGATATGCAGCCCGTAGGTGCTGGTGACCAAACCGCTCACCTGATCTTTCGCAAGCGAGTCAAGGGCCGTTTGGTATTCCTCCACAAACGAGGAGGTCTTGTCCCAGCCCACATCGCCGCCATTTTCGGCAGAACCCGTGTCCTGCGAGTACTCCTTGGCCGCTTCGGCGAAATCCAACTCGCCGGCGTTGATGCGGTTGAGCACGTCCTGAGCGGTTGCTTCATCCTCGGAGGAGAACAGTATATGGGAGGAGCGCTTGGCTCCGTCGTAGGCGCTCGCGTACATCTGCGCGTACTGCAGCTGGTCGGACTCGCTGAGAGCTTCGTCCGTGGCGAAGCTTTCCTGGAGGTACTTGTCCATCAGCTGCAGCTCTATCTCCTTGCGATAGTCGTCCTCGGTCATGCCGGCCTGCTGGAGGGCTGCCTGCCATTTCTCGTCATCGTCGTAGTTGCTCTTCGTCTGCTGGATGTAGCTGTCCACCTCGGAGCTTTCCACCGTGATGCCCCGGTCGGCCGCGTGTGAGCGGATGATCTCGCGCGTGACGAAGGCGTCAATGACCTGCTCGCGGAATTCAGCCACGGAAAGACCCTGCTGGGCAAGGCTTTTTCCCCAGGATTCCTCGTCCGTCAGGCTGTAGGACGACCGAAGGCTTTCCACGTACGCGGTCACGTCGCTTTCGGAGATCTCCACGCCGTCAACCGTGGCGGCCACGGAGTCTGACCCGTTCGAGTCGCCGGATGCCGCCCCCGTGCCGGAACAGCCTGCAAGACCCCATGCGCATGCAGCAGAAACGCCCACCGCGCATACGGTTCTCATGATATGCAACTTATTCATAGAGCCCTTCCTCGAGCATGCGGACAGCAAATACCGCATGCTGCTTTCTCATATGAAGATTACTGCGCCGTATTTTCGCATACGCGCCAGAAAGGCTCGAAGCGTTGCACAATATGCCCATCATCGATTCACAGACCCCACGTCCAATACCCGTGCGAACAGGGAGAACGCAAAATGGACAAGAAAAGGAGAGTAGACGGGGGTCAAAACGGAAGAAAGTCGCCGGCAAACCGGTTTTGCAAGAGGGGGCGACCGCGCAGGAGGCGGGCTTCGCGTCATGGGGCAGGGGATGAGCGGGGCGAAGCGGGAGAACCGCTGGCACAACTCCAAATGCCCGGCAGACGCTCAGGCGGGCGAGAGGTCACACGCCCAATCAGGCAGGCGAGAACGCCGCAACGCCGCATGGGAAGACAATAGGCGAAGGCACATGCGAGTGGGCGAAAACTGACAGGTGCTCGGGCAGCCAGATCGGCGACGTCCAGCCGGGCGGCGGACGTTCGGGCAGACGGTCAGCCGCACGCGTGCAACACCAAACGCGCGAAAGCCTTCTGCGAAAAACGCCCGGGATGTTTCACGTGAAACATCCCGAGCGCGCAGGTTCGCGAACGCATGCTCCCGAGTTGCCCGCCGGCAGCGAACCAGGACATGCCGGAAAAGCAGCGTCCGCTCCTCCGTTCGCGCAGTGCCGCTACTTCTTCGCCGCCTTCTTACGCTCCGTGGCCGACAGGATGCGCTTGCGCAAGCGGATGTTCTTGGGTGTTATCTCCACCAGCTCATCGTCCTCGATGTACTCGAGCGCCTCCTCAAGCGTGAACGTGACGGGAGGCGTCAGCTGGATGGCCTTGTCCGCGCCGGAGGAGCGCTGGTTGCCCAGCTGCTTGGATTTGGCGATGTTCACCACCATGTCGCCCTCTTTGGCGCTCTCTCCCACGATCATGCCCTCGTAGCAGTCCTCGCCGGGACCCACGAACAAGCGCCCGCGCTCCTGCAGCGTATCCAACGCGTAGGCGACGGACTTCTCGGTGGACATGCTGATCATCGAGCCGTTCTTGCGGCCGCCGAACTCGCCGCGGAACGGGCCGTATTCGCTGAAGTGGTGAAACATCGTCGCCTCGCCGCGCGTGGCGTTCAGAAGGCGCGTGCGCAGGCCCATGGTGCCGCGCGAGGGGATTTTGAACACGAGGTGAGTCTGGTCACCGCGCTGGAACATGTCGGACATCTCGCCGCCCGCACCGCCGAACACCTCGATGGCCTTGCCCGCGTACTCGCTCGGCACGTCCACCGTGGCCTCCTCGATGGGCTCCAGCTTGCGGCCGGCCTCGTCCTTCTTGATGAGCACGCGCGGGCGGCCCACTTGGAACTCGAAGCCCTCGCGGCGCATCGTCTCCATGAGCACCGACAGATGCAGCACGCCGCGCCCCGCCACTTCGATGCCGGACTTGTCCTCCAATTCCTCGATGCGCATGGAGATGTTGCTCTCCTTCTCGCGCATGAGACGCTCCTTGAGCTGGCGCGCGCCCACTATCTCGCCCTCGCGGCCCACCAGCGGGCTGGTGGACGCCTCGAACACCACGGCCATCGTGGGCTCCTCCACCTGAATGGGGTCCAGGCGCACCGGGTTGTCGCGACTTGTCACCATGTCGCCGATGTCGGCGTCCTCCACGCCCACCACGGCCACAATGTCGCCGGCGTGCACGTCAGGCTGCTCCTTCTTGCCCAGCTCCTCGAACGTGAACACCTGCTTGATGTTGGTGTTGTAGCGCGTGCCTTCGTTCTTGATGACCAGCACCGGCTCTCCTTTGTGGATGGTGCCGGAGAACAGGCGCCCCACGCCGATGCGCCCAACGAAGCTGGAGTGGTCCACCGTGCAGATCTGCAGCGCCACCGGACCGGACGGCTCGCAGTCGGGCGCGGGCACCTCTTTGAGGATGGTGTCCAAAAGCGGCAGCATGTTCATGTTGCCGTCGGCGGGATCGAATCGCGCGTAGCCGTTCATGGCGCTGGCGTAGATGACGGGGAAGTCCAGCTGCTCATCCGACGCCTCCAGCTCCACCATGAGGTCGAACACCTCGTCCACCACCTCTTCGGGGCGCGATCCGGGGCGATCTATCTTGTTCACCACCACTACAATGCGAAGACCCAGGTCAAGCGCATGCTTCAACACAAAGCGCGTCTGGGGCATAGGCCCTTCGAACGCGTCCACGATGAGCAGCGCGCCGTCGGCCATGTTGAGCACGCGCTCCACCTCGCCACCGAAGTCTGCGTGGCCGGGCGTGTCGATGACGTTGATCTTCACGCCGTTGTACGTGACGGAGATGTTTTTGGACAGGATGGTGATGCCGCGCTCGCGCTCTTGGTCGTTGCTGTCCAGCACGCGCTCCTCCACCTGCTGGTTCTCGCGGAACACGCCCGCCGTGTACAGCAGGCGGTCCACGATGGTGGTCTTGCCGTGATCGACGTGCGCGATGATGGCGACGTTGCGGATGTTGTCTTGCTTCACGTTACTCTTCCTCTTCCAGTTGCTTCAGTAGCTTTTTGCGCTCGCGCTCCAGGTCAGCGAGATGCTCGTCGATGGTCGAGATGGTGCGCTGCGACGACACCACCTGCACGATACCCCACACGGCCGCCGCGCCGGCAATAGCCGCCACGATGCCGAGGATGCCGAACGGACGGCGGCCGGCGAACAGCGCCACCAGCGCGCCGATGCCAGCCAGGGCGCCCCCGTTGCGCCGCTCGTCGTAGGCCACGTCGCGCTGTTTCACCAGCTGCACGCGGGCGGCGGCGATGCCGGCGATGCGCGCCTCGAGGTCGCTTGACGCAGTGCGCGCACGGGCCGAGGCGGTGCGGCTTGCGGAGGATTCGCTCCCCGACCGGCGCGCACCGCGCCCTTTCGTCAGGTACTCGTAGGCTTCTTGGAGGTTTTTGAACTGCTCGGTGGCGCGATCCTGCAGCTTCTTGTTGCCGGCGAAGCGGTCGGGATGAAGGATCTGCGCGGTTTCCTTGTACGCGGCCTTGATGTCCTCGGGCGTGGCGTCGCCGTCAAGCCCCAGAATGCGCAGCGCTTCCGTTCGGTTCATGTCCCCTCGTGTGTGTCGTGTGCCGTCTTCCGATCCCGTATGCTACCACGTCGCCGCACACGCGCGCGGCAGGGCAGGGCGCGCGCCACAGAATGCACGCGCGAGAATCGGTTTTGGAGGCGGCGGTGCGGTTGCTGCTTGCGCACTGTTGCGCCGCGAAGCGGCGGTAGTGGGTGGTGGGCGCGGGCAGGGGCTCCCCAATGCGGCGGGCGGGGCGGGCGGGGCGGATGGGCGGGAGACGGGAGGATGCGGGGGCGGGCGGGACGGCAGGCGGGATGCCCCAAGATTGTTTCACGTGAAACATTCGGTTTGCGAGGGCGCGATTCGGTTCGCAAGGAGCCGCAGCGGTTCGCGAAACGCCACGGCGGTCGCAGGGGCGCCGCAGCGGTTCGCGAGACTCCGTTCGCTGGGACGCCGCTCCGGGTCGCGAATCCGCCGCTCCGGCCCGCGAAAACCCCTACACCGAAGAAAACCCCTACACCGAATAGAAAAGAGCCGCCACCTCTCCGTCGCTCAAAGAACGACCCTTTCGAACCACGCGGTCTTCTCCGGAGAACACCCTCATCGACACGTCGTCGACATTCCCCGCAAGCACGATGCCCAACCTGCGCGCCGCTTCGACAGCCTGCCGCGTGGGCGCACCGCACGACCCCACAAGATCCGCCCCCAAACGGGCAGCCGCTTCAACCATCGAACGGCAGATGGGGCCTGTCGTGAGAACGGCGCCGCCGCTGATGCTGCGGTTTTTTAGCAAGCAGGCGCCGCAGAGCTTGTCGAAGGCGGGCAGAGGACAGGCGTCCTCGTATCGAAGAACCACCTCGCCCTGGAACGCAACTCCGCACTGGCACAGGCCCCTCGCATGGGAGCGCGAAGCGTCTATGCGCTTCAACCTCCTTATGCCGCAAGAAACCTCCTCCTGAGAAAACGCCCTCTTCTCAACCACGATCGCCTCAGGAGACACCCGCACGGAAGCCGGATGGGCGATGCCGCCGCCCGCCCCAAGGAGGGGGCGACACCGCCGCGCGAGGCGGCGGGCGCCATGTTCGCTCAAAAGGCCAACGCTGACGCAGCAAGGACGAGGTCCCACGTCAAACGCAACGACGTCTTCAACGCGTTGGATGGTCCGCTCCCTGTACAGGTAACCGTACACCATCTCCGCAAGCGAATCGCCCAAGCACGGGAGCACAGCCCGAAGCCTTCCGTCCACCGTCAGCTCCACCTCGTGCTCTTCCACGCAGGCCGCCGGCCGAACCTCTTGGAAAAATCCCCCTGTTCACTAAAATCTGCAAGATCGCGTTTCCACCTCCCCGTGGCAAGCGGATGCAGCGCTGAGGATCGAAGGAAATTCGAAAAAGGCGTCCATCACCTGCTTGCCGACACATCCCATGCCGAAGCATGCAGCGGCTCCAAATCAATCATCACGAACGAGAACGCCGGCCCAAGCGCCCTGAGGATTTCAGAGCGCCGCACAACGCAACGTTCGAAGTCGGCAGGAGCCACCTGAATGCGAACCGCGTCCCCGAAGATCCTTGCCCGGCATTCCCCAATCCCCTCGCGATGCAGCAACGATTCGGCTCGCTCCACCGTGCCAAGAAGGGCTTCCGTGAGGAGAGTGCCCTGGGGAATGCGCGTGGCGAAGCATGTTTGCGAAGGCTTGTCCCACGTGGGAAGCGAGGCGTCGCGCGACAGCTGCCTCACCATCGACTTGGTAAGCCCCGCCTCCCTTAAGGGCGAGAGGATGCCGGCTTCCCTGACAGCCCTCATCCCCGGGCGATCCCCTTCGTCGTCGGACGCGTTCGTGCCCTCCACAACGCACGAGATGCCCTCGCGCGCAGCCTCCTCGGCAATGCGCGAGAGCATGAGCTGCTTGCATCGGTAGCATCGATCCGGCCCGTTGCAAACGACAGCGGGGGTTTCAAGCATGCTTACCGAAACGACGGTCAGGGACACCCCTATGAGGTGGGCCAGCCGACGCGCTGCGGCAAGCTCTTCGGCGGATTGGAATTCCGATTTCACGTAGTAGGCTCGCGCACGGCGGGCGTGCTTCTTCGCCGCCCATGCGAGGTACGCGGAATCAACCCCTCCGGAGAAGGCGACCGCCACAACGGGTTCGCGAGAGAAGAAATCACGTAAAGGCACGAAAGTCCTCGTTTCCTCGGTTCGCCGCCCGTCTCCACACGGCGGGCGGCGAACCGATCAAGCGGCTCTATCGTCAATCAACAGGCGGCTGCCACTCGCCAATCTTCTCGCCGGTCTCCGTGTCGTAAGAATCCAGCATGTCGTCGTAGAAGCGCGCGACTTTGTCCATGATGTCGACGATGGGCAGATGCTGCGGGCACGTCCGCTCGCACAGACGGCAGCCGATGCAGTCCTTCGCCCTACCGTGCTCCGACATGAGGCTGATGTAGTTCACCACCTCCGTGGGCAGATACTCGTTGTTCAAATACTTGATGTTCTCCTTGCCCGAGTTGTACAGGTAGATGTAGTTCGGAATGGGAATGTCCTTCGGGCAGTCGTCAAGGCAATAGCGGCAGAACGTGCACGGGTACCCTTTCTGGTTCTTCTCGTAGATCTTGACGACCTCCTCCATGACCGCGTGCTCTTCTGCGGACAGAGGTTTAAAGTCCTTCATGGTGGCCACGTTTTCCACGAGGTGCTCCATGCAGTTCATGCCCGTTTGCACCCACTGAACGCCCTCGAGCGAGGCGGCGTAGCGGAGGTTCCACGCCACGGGAGACAGACCGGGCGCCTGCTTGTTCATAAGGTCGAGCGCCTCCTGAGGAGGATGCGCGAGCATGCCCCCCTTGTTCGGCTCCATGACCGAGACGGGAAGCCCGTACTTGCGCGCGATCTCGTACTGACGTCGCGCCTGGAAGTTCGGGTCCTCCCAGTCGACGTTGTTGATTTGAAGCTGGATGAAGTCGAGCCGGTCGGCGTACTTGCTCAACACCTCCTCAAGAAGATCGGGCGTCCCGTGGAAGGACATGCCCACTTCCACGATTTTGCCCTCCTTCTTCTTCTCGCGGACAAAATCGAAGTAGTCGAACTTGACCGCCGCGTTGTATTGGGGCTGGCTGATGTTGTGGATGAGGAAGTGGTCGAAATAGTCGATTCCAAGCTTGCTCATGGAATCGTCGAAAAGACGGGGAAGGTCGTCTTTAGTGTGGAGCAGATCGGGCGTCACCTTCGAGGCGATCACGAACGAGTCGCGCGGATACCGCTCCACGACGGTCTTGCGCAGCGCGATCTCCGACTCCCCCTCGTGGTACACGTACGCCGTGTCGAAGGTGTTGAAGCCGCTTTTCATGAAGTAGTCAACCATTTCGGTCAACGTGTCGTAGTCAATGGACTTCAAGTCGTTCTCGTCGAGAACGGGCAGCCTCATGAAACCGAACCCAAGCTCTTTTTCCATCGAAGAATCCTCTCTGTTGCCGAACTTTCCCTCTTGCGCGCACCGCGCTAGCTGGCTCCGTCCGCCGAAGCCCCATCCCCCTTTCCGAACGAAGGGCCTACACGCCTCAGCACAATCGCGATCACAACCGCGCTCGCCAAAAGCAGGGTGCCTCCGCAGTAGAACGAAAACCGAAGGTCTCCCTCCATGCCGGCGAACCCTGACAAAAACGTGTACACGAACGGCGAGACGAACGACAAAGCGCTGCTCGCCGCGTTGGTAAGCCCCACCGCGAACGTCAGCTGACCGGGGCACACGATGCTGTAGATCATGGGGGCCATGGTGACGATGGTCGTGTATCCGAACCCGACCAGCATGGACCCCGCTATCAACAGCGGGATGGAAGCGCCAAAGCCTATGCAGAACATCCCCGCCATCGCAATGGCGAACGACAACGTCATCGTGTGTAGCCCCAGCTTTTTGTAGAAGACGCCGAACGTTGGGCCGACGAGCAATCCGGCAAGCGAGAACGTGGCCGTCACCGTACCCGCCGTCGCCGCATCCCCCATGCCGGTGTTGACGACGATGGACGACACGTAGATGAGCGTCGGGTAAATGAAGAAGAACGAAAGCGCCGCGAACACGATGACGAACCACCCAAGAGCAGGGATCCTTCCCCTCTCCTTCCTTCCAAGGCTTTCTTGGGCGGAATCCTCCTGGGACAATTGACGCGCCGCCTTGCGTTGGAGATTGGGGATGAACAGGGCAAGAACAAGCACGGGCAGGACAAGGAGGTGGTAAAGGAACACGTTCCACACATCCCCGTTCGCAAGGATGCCGCCCACCTGGGTGTGAATCATGCCCGAAAGGCCCGAGAGCGTGCCTCCCCACCCAAGCAGCTTCGCCCGCGTGCTCTCGCCGAACTTCGCGCCCGCATACGTGGGGGCCATGGGAAGGAACAGGCCGAACGCTAGACCCACCACCACACGGCACACCATGATCAGAGCAAAGTTGTCCCGCACGAAAAACGGCGTCAAGCCCCCGATAAAGTACAGGGCGAACGCGACGAACAATGTCTGCTTGAATCCTATGCGGCCGATGATGGCCTGGCAGAAGATGTTCGTCGGAATGGAAGCGACCATGACCAAACTTGTGAGCATCGACACCTGGTCAACGCTGTACTGCGGAAACGCCTCGGACAAACCGGGCAGCGCGGCAAGAAGACCGTTCGAAACGCTTTGGAGAAAGAACAGCGAAGCCGCGCCCACAATGAGAAGGATGCCGTTGCCTCGCCGCGCCACATCCTCTTGAGAGCCCCCCCATGATACCGATCATCCTCCTTTCGAATGACCATGCATTGGTTTTTAGACAGCAAGGATGCCCAAGCGAATGCCGCTTGCATTGGAACCACCTGCGTCTACATGCCGAATCGGAGAAGCTTCCCGTGCCTTCGATGATAGGAGCCTTCCCTGAAGGGGGCCATCACCTAAATGCGAATCAGTGGGGAAAGAGCCCTTTTCCCGCATTCGTCACCCTGAAGGCGCGGCGCGCGGGGCTCAATCGGCGCCGCGCGCGGGGCTCAATCGGGGCGCTTCGTCCTAAAAACGCTTCTTAGGGCCTTGCGCCCGCGCGGTTTCCGTACGCCGCGCGCACCTCGTCCATGGCCGTTCGGATGGGAATGCGATGGTGCGCGGCAAGGGCGGCCACGTCGTCGTACTCGGGCTTCCAATGAACCGCATCGCGGCCAGACGAGCGCTTCACCCTCACGTTGCCCCACGCCGTTCCAACTGTTTCCCAGCTGTTTTCAAGAGACACCTTGCCGCAAAGATGAACCCTCAACCCGTTGGTCGTCGTCTCCCTCAGCACGCAGGCGGCCACTTCCCGTTCGTCCTTCTCGGGGCAAAGGACGGTCAGCACGTAACCCGGCCGGCCCTTCTTCATCGTTCCCGCCACAAGGTACGCGTCAAGCGCCCCCTGCCCGAGAATTTGCGAGCACGCGTACGAAAGCTCTTCTGGCGTCATATCGTCTATGTTGCAAACGAGTTCGACGATGCGCGGTTCCCTCTCGCGATCCTCCGTCCCTAAAAAGACGCGCACGCAATTTGGACGATCGAATTGCTTGGATCCCACCCCCACGCCCATCTTCTCCACGCGCAGGGGTGGAAGCGGTCCGAATTCATTTGCGAAACGAACGAGCAGCGCCGCCCCCGTCGGCGTGCAAAGCTCGCCTTGCACGCCTCCTCCGTACAGAGGGGCTCCTTCAAGCAAACGAACCGTCGCAGGTGCGGGAACGAGCATGATGCCATGTTCGCACTCGGTGAAGCCCGCACCCACGTGTACAGGGGAGACCACCACGCGAGAAGGGGCTATCCTGTGCAGCGCAAGACACGCGACAGCCACGTCCGCCACCGCGTCCAAAGCCCCCACCTCGTGGTAGTGCACATCGCCGACGGGGCATCCATGGGCCTTCGCCTCCGCATGGGCGATAGCGTCGTAGACGCGTCTTGCCTGCTCTTTGACAGGCGAGGGGACGGCGAGCGCGTCTATGATCTTCCCCACGCTTCCGGGAGTGGCGTGATGGTGGCTTTGCCGGTGGTCGGAGTCGTTCTCATGGCCATGAAGGTGCCCTCCCTCCTCCGTCCCGTGAACGAGGACTCGCGCACGGGTTCCCACCATCCCGCAGGTCGTGGCAGGTTCGAACATCACCTCCACCCCCGGTATCCCCAAAGCGGCAAGCTCCCGCTTGAACGACTCCTTGTCGTCTATCAGCTCGTACAACGCACCGCAGAGCATATCGCCGGCAGCCCCCATGAGGCACTCGATGTAGATCGTCTTTCCGCTCTCACTCATCGATGCCCTCCATCTGGTTGATCATGTTGGCCAGATATCCCGCGCCGAAGCCGTTGTCTATGTTGACGACGCTGCTCCCCGACGCGCATGAGTTGAGCATGGAGAGCAAAGCGGAAAGCCCTCCGAAGTTCGCTCCGTAGCCCACGCTCGTGGGCACGGCGATGACCGGACAATCCACCAAACCTCCCACGACAGAGGCAAGCGCACCCTCCATTCCCGCCACCGCCACCACGCAGCGCGCGGCCATGAACGCATCGAGGTTCGAAAGAAGCCGGTGAAGCCCCGCCACGCCAACGTCGAACATGCGAACGACGCGGCTTCCAAGCACCTCGGCCGTGCACGCTGCCTCCTCCGCGACAGATGCGTCGCTTGTTCCGGCAGTCGCAACGACAACCTTCCCCCTCAAAGGACGCTCGCAGGGAAACGCTATGGCAAGCTGCGGAATCTCGCGGTACTCAAGCGGAATGGCGGGGTCTATCGCGGCCGCTTTCTCTGGCGACAAGCGGGTGATCAGTATATTGCGGCCGCCTTTTCTTCCCATGGCTCCCACAATCTGGGAAATCTGATTAGGATTCTTTCCCGCCCCGTATATCACTTCCGCCGCACCTTGCCGAACGCTTCGATGGTGGTCTATCTTTGCGCAGCCGACATCCTCGTAAGGAGCCATCTTCAACTCAAGAAGAGCCTCTTCGGGTGTTTTGCACCCTTCGGCAACGCAGCGGAGCACATGCAGAACATCTTGCTTGGTGTCCATAGAAACCCCCGTTCCAAAGCGAGGAAGCCGTCGCGCCGACTTGTCTGCAAGGCTAGGCGCGAGAAAAGCGCGGAGCTTTCCCACGGCAACCGTACGGCCGAAATCGTCGAGCGGCCATTCATGAAGTGGAAAACGGGCGCAAATACTCCTTTTTCAGCGGTTCGGGCTATTTGGTCACTTTCAGCCTTTTAGGAACCATGGCGCTTGGTTCCATGAGACACCCAGAACGCGACCAGGGCCCTGTTGAGATCCACAAGTTCCCTGCATTCCTCCTCGGGGATGCTTCCGTACTGCCACCTGTCGTAGAAGCTCTGCGCCAGATCGCAAAGGTTCTTTGCGGCGATGGCGAGCAGGTAATCCTCCAGGAAGTGGCCCTCCTCTTTCAAATGGTTCTTCAGGATGGTTTTCGCTCCTTCGAACTCCGCGCGGTATCTGACGGAATCGGGTTCGTTGTAATCGGTCGACTTCAGCGTGAGGTTGGCTCCCAAGGGCTGAGGGTACGCTTCGAACCACAGGCACTTGATCCGCTGCATGTACTCTATGAAGCGCATGTCCATCTTGTTGAGGACGGGATTGCCCTCCTCCAGGTCGGTGAAAAAATCCCCCGAGTTGAGGTAGTCGCAGAGAAACTCCCCCTGAAGCTTGTTCACCGTATGAGCAGCAAGATCATATTTATCTTTGAAGTGGTAGTAGAACGCCTTCTTGCTCAGCCCGCATTCTTCGCAGATGTCGTTGACGCGAATGTCATCAAGCTTCTTCTGCCGGGCTAAGCGGCAAAGCGCCTCTGAGAATGCCTTCTTTGTCAGATCTTGCTTCATACGACCGTCCCCCATGCGTCAGGCACCGCTTTGAGGTGTAGTTTAAAACTTGAAAATTCCTACGGAAAGGGAAATTCTCCGGCAATCTCCCGAACATTGGAATACCTCGGTGCCCGGACGTTGCCTGCACGCCGGCATTCCGCTGGAGTGCCTGATACGGCGCCTCGCCGACGCGCCGTTGCGCGGGACGGCAGCCTTGGGAGCGGCAATTTGCTGTGGCGCAGCCTAGCGCAGCATGTTGACGTGGGATGGCGAGCGCGGCGACCTTGCGCGAGGCGCGGGCGCGACGGAGCGACGGCTCGGCGGCTCGGCGGCTTGGCGGCGCGGCGGCTCGGCGGTTTGGCGGCGCGGCGGTTTGGCGGTTTGGTGGCGCGGCGGTTTGGTGGCGCGGCGGCTCGGCGACGCGACGGCTCGGCGGCTCGGCGGCGCGGCGACCCCGAGCCACGTGGGATCCTCTACGATGCCCCTCTAAGGCAGCGAAGCGCGCGACAGCTTGCTGCGCATGCCCTCCGCGAGTGCCTCGCTGCACCATTTCGCCGCCCTTCATCGCGGTCCAATTGCGGCATTCCGCTGCGGTGCGTCGCTGCGGCATTCCGCTGCAAGACTCCGTTACCGCTCCTGCACCGCAGCCTTGGCAACGCCGCAACGACCCGAATGTTTCACGCGAAACATTCGGGTCGTGAAATTACCGCTCCGTCATGCGAAACGCAAACGCCTGACGAAGCACCCAGCGCACCCCCTGTGCGACCTCGCTGCAATACCCCCGGCGCGTCCACCGCCGTGCCCCGGCGCGACGTGTCGCGACGCGTCCACCTCAGCGCCCCTACCTCAACATCCCAGCGCAACTCCTCGCCTCAACACCCCAGTTCAGCGTCTCCGCCTTAGCCCCAGCGCAGCGCCTTGCCGCGACACCTCCGCCGCCGGGTCCGCGTCAGCGCTTTCACTGCCGGGTCCTCCACCCGCCCTGCGCGAAGCCTCCGCCGGGCCTCAAAAAATGTTTCACGTGAAACATTCGGTTCGCAAATTCATCGGCATGCGAGTCCATCGGCATGAGTGCCCGCCAGCATACGAACCCATCGTTCCAAGTTGTAAGATGCGCATGTTTGGAAATGCCCAACACGCTCTCTTGAAAAAAGTCCCCTGACAGATTTTCGCGCAGCGCCTGGCTTCATGAAGCGCACTAACGAACGATCATCTTCAACATGATCGCATCCTCGCAGCTCGTAATAGTCCTTTGCGAGCATGAGCAAAACCTACACAAGAGATTTCTCCGAATCGGGTTTCATCGGTCAGAAATTAAATTATAAGCGTTCGAGTTGGTGAGTCATTTCGGCTGATTTTTGGTCAGAATTGACAGGGTAAACAAAAAGGTCAGAGCAAAAACATGCTCTGACCTGGTGTTTTAATGGTGGAGCGTAGGGGGATCGAACCCCTGACCTCAGGCTTGCAAAGCCCGCGCTCTCCCAGCTGAGCTAACGCCCCGTTCGCATCGTTCCGCGCTGCCACGCGTCGCGAATGTTTCACGTGAAACATTCGACACAACCAAGCGGACGCGCAGAATCCTCTCCGAACATTAATAAACGCTCCACCGGCAAACTCGGCTCACGGTGGAGCGTTTATCGCAACATGGTGGGCCCGAATGGATTTGAACCAGCGACCTCACGCTTATCAGGCGTGCGCTCTAACCAACTGAGCTACGGGCCCTTAAAAAGTGCTCAACTACTTTATCTCAAACCGAAGCATGGGGTCAAGGATTTTTTTCGATTCATTTTTCCAATTTCGACCCAAAACGCCCAAGGCGCCCAAGGCGACCCTTGGAGCACCCCTTAAGACCCCGACGCGCTTCCCTGAAACTCTTAAGGCACCCCTCCCCCCATAGCATGCGTTGGACGCGCCGCGGAAACGTCCTTGCGCAGTCCCTCACCGGTGGCAAGCCCGCACCCGCAAAGCGCTCCCCCAACAGAAAAGCAGCCGTCTCATCTTTATACCGCCGGCTTTCGCCCGCAGCTCCTTTTAGTCGGGCAAGTCGCCGACAGCGCCATGATCTTACATCGAATCGGCCCCCTTTACGGCCCCTTGCAAAAGGCGATATGGTACGCTTGTCGTGCGTGATTGGTCACTTGGAATTCACGGGGTCTTGCTGCGAAGGACTCCAGCAAAACGGCGCGGCACGTAACAAAGACGCCGCCGGAAGAACGAGGAAACGCGAAAGCAGGCAGAGGTGAACGTCAACCAAATCAGATACTTCGTTTCCGTTGCGCAAGAGGGAAGCCTCTCGCAAGCGGCGCGATTGCATGGCGTCACCGCCCAGGCCATATCGAAATCCATCAACGAACTTGAACGAGATGTGAAAGAGCCTTTGTTCTTCCGCGAGCACAGCGGCATGCGCCTCACCACCTTCGGCCAAGGATTCTTCGAACGCGCCAAAGACGCGCTGACCGCTTTCGACAACCTGCAAGCCATGGTCTCCGAGGGCAACCTGGCAAGCGCCCAGATTCAATTCGAAGAGCCCGACAAGCTGAGGGTCCTTGTCTGCGCCCCTTCGTTCAGTATGAAAGACAGCGCCATGCGCCAGGCCACTTCGTTTGCGGAGGCGTTTCTTGGAACGCCCACCGAGCTTTCGCTCGGTTCGGGGCAGGAGGGGATGAAGGGCCTCGACAAAGGGGCCTACGACGCCATCATCACCATCGGAACGCTGTCGGACCCCGATTTCGAATGCCTGACCGTAGGGCACGTCCATGCTTGCGCGTGCCTGTCGAAAAGCCACCCCCTGGCAAAAAGGGAAAGCGTGACCATGGATGACCTGGCATCATTCCCAGTCATCTTCTCGCCAACGTTCGACCAGTTCAACGATTCCATCCTTCTCACCTACAAAAAGGCCGGCCTTGCCTCTCCGTTCGCCGAGCACAGCGGCGTCGGGGCCGCCGGGGCCTTCTACTTCAAAAACGCCTACGCCCTCATGGCCAGCATTCCCGCCCTGGGCGAGATGCTCCCCTTCAGCACAACCGTCCCTTTGGCCGAGAAGGACCGGATCCCCATCCCCTTGTGCCTGATCCTGCCGAAAGGGCGCTCATCGCAGGCCGCGCGCAAGCTCGAACGTCTTTTGAAGTCGCGCCCGGCCTCGCAGCGGTATAATCGGGCAAGCCGCACGAAACCGGCTCCGCCTTTGGCCCATTTGTCGTAGGAAGGAGATGCGATGGTACCAGTCAACATCCAAACCCTGATCGTCTCCACTGCGCCCGCTCCGTCCATCATCGTGCTGAACCCGGTGGAGAAAACCCCTCAAACGGGAAAATCTCGCATCGTGCCTATATGGGTGGGAGTGAACGAGGCCACACAGATGGGCATCGCCCTTGAAAAGGCGCGGTTCTCGCGCCCTATGACCCACGACTTGTTCCTCGACGCGCTCACCAACCTCGATGCGCGGGTCGACCATGTGGTCATCAACGATGTGAAGGGGGCCACGTTCTTCGCCCGCCTGACGCTTCGCCAGCATGACCGACTGGTGGACCTTGACGCGCGCCCAAGCGATGCTTTGGCACTTGCCATCAGGCAGAAAGCGCCTATCTATATTGAAGAGGACGTGTTGGAGCGCGCCTCTTTCCCTTACATGTTCAGGTCCTCCCACAACCATTCCGTCTCTGAGCAGGAGATTCAGGAATTCCACCGCTTCCTGGAAGGGATAGCCCCCGAAGATTTCGAAAGCTGATCGGGCGAAGGCGCCAAGCGGTCACCACAACGCCGCGATTGCGGCGGCGGCCGAATCGGCCACAGCTTCCGGAAGCGCCCCCTCGTCGGCTGAAGCGAGCGCCGCCAGCGCCCCGACGCCCGACGCGGCGGGTTCGCGCGGCTTGCGCGGCTCGGGCGAGGGAGACGGGGAGGGAGAAGGCAGCGGCGCAGAGGGAGCGGATGACGGGGGAGTTGCGGACGGTGCGGGCGGCGAGGGCGGTGCGGGCGCTGGGATCGACGAGTGCGCTGCGGACGGCGCGGATGACGAGTGCGGTGCGGGCGGCGAGGGCGGCGCAAACGCCAA
This sequence comes from Rubneribacter sp., assembly GCF_965361815.1. Lineage (NCBI taxonomy): Bacteria > Bacillati > Actinomycetota > Coriobacteriia > Eggerthellales > Eggerthellaceae > Rubneribacter > Rubneribacter sp. The sequence continues at coordinate 37,562 of NZ_CBDTNW010000120.1, read as the reverse complement.
GGTCGATGGGGGCGTCGCGGACAGAGCGGTTGGCGCATGCGACACGGGAGGCGTGGACATCGCAGACGACCTGTCGCTATCAAGAAGGTCGCACGCCGCCCCCTTCGCATGCGACGAAGACTCGCTCACCCGTTTCCCATCTGCGCTTTCGCGCAGGCTGAAATCCTTTTCGGCGACAGTTCTCCATCGTCCGCGAGCAAACGCCGCCACCAGGAAGGCAGCGCGCAACCACTCGTCAACGCACATGGCCGCCCACATGCCCACGATGCCCCAACCAAGCCCTATGCCCAGCGCGTACCCGCCTCCTACGGCAAACACCCACGAGAACGCGACGTTCGCCGCCACCGGCGTCTTCACGTCCCCCACCGCCACAAGGGCCCGCACCATCACTATGTTGACGGCGCGTCCTGCGCTCAAGAACATCTCGATGAACAGCACCCGAGCCCCTAGATCGCGCACAAGAGGGTCGTCGGTGAGAAAGCCGAGCACCGTATCCGCATTGAGCCACAAGGCCGCCGACACGCACGTGGTCAGAACGACCGCTGCAAGATCGACCATCCACACCCGTCTTTTCACCAGGTCGAAGCGCCCAGATCCGAATAAATACCCCAAAACGATCTGCATTGCCTGCGAAAGCGCCAGCGAGTACAGATACGCAACGCCCGCCACCATGGAGCAGTACACCTTCACCGCGACCACCGTGGTTCCCAACACATTGATGAACGACAGGATGACCACTTGGACAAGATCGTAATTCAATTGCTCGCCGGAGGACGGCACGCCAACGCGAAGCATGTCCCTCAGTGTTCCCCAAGGGAACGGCTTCACAAGAGAAATGCTCAAATGAATACAAGTATGCCTGTTCACCAGGTAAAACGCAACAAGCAATCCAATCATGCGCGCCGCCACGTTCGCAACGGCGACACCTTCCACCCCCGAAAGCGGCACCGGGATCGCGCCGAAAACCAGCGAGGCGCCCACCAAAACGTTCACACCGTTCATTGCAAGGCTCGCCAACATCACGTCTTTGACCCGCGCCTGACTGCGTAGCAGCGCCGTGAACGTGAAGAACAACGATTGAACGACCGTGCTCGCCCCCACGATCAAAAGGAACGACGACGCCATATCCCTGATTGACGGATCGACGTTCAGCAAAGCCAGCATCTGAGGCCATAACACGAACAACAATGCTGTGATCAGGATAGATAATGCACCGTTCACCACCAGGGCAACCGCCCCCACCTCTGAGACCCTCGTTTCCGGCAAAGCCCGTCCAACGGCGCGCGTCGCAAGAACAGTGGTCGCCGTGCTCATAGCGGAAAGAACAACAGTCACGATATTGAGTATCTGAAGCGCGTTTCCCACCGCTGCCGCCGGCTCACTTCCTTGGGAAACGAGCATGAGTTGATTGACGTTTCCCATCATGATCTGCATAAACAGTTCCACGAACAAGGGGAATGACAGCAGGAGCACATCGCGCGCCTCCGTCCTGTCGGCCAAGGGCCTCTCGGCGCGAGCAACGCGCGAGCGGCGCGCACCGGCCTGCGTGCGCAGAACCCTAGCTTTCGCATCCGCAGCGCGGAAGCGAATCCCTTGTGTCCAAGCCGCAACCGACAAGGCAACCTCCTTTCGCATTCTTCGCTTTTGAGGCGTGCAGTATACGGCAGGGCAACAATCGCCCCCTGAGAGCCTTAAGAGTCCACGGTTTCTGCATTCCCGTTTCGTTAATTTATAATTATTGTAATCATGAAATGTTTCACGTGAAACATTCAGAGGGTTGAAACGCTCCTCGGCAAGGCGGCGTGCCTACGAGGCACCCTTTTCAAGAAGCCTTTCGTTTCCAAGTGAACCTCCAAAGAGAACCGCCGTTCACGAAACGCTCCGCCCTTTGGCAGGCTGCTTCCCATCACCCATTTGAGAACGCCATCACAACGCCTTCACTTGCGGAACAGGCTCATCGCGAACAACATAAGTGGAAAAGCCATCCAATCCTGAATAAGCCGTATCGATCAGGGCGCGTGAAAAACGCTTTGGAAACTGCAGGTCTGCTCGCAGGCGGAACAGCTGCAACAAGCGAAACAACCTCTAAACGGGTCCGCTGACGTCCGTTCGCGAACCATCCTGTTCGCAAGACGCCACCCTCGCGAGGCCGCAGGGAAATCCGCGCCAAGAACAGCGCAAATCTCCTAGGAGTTGCGGCGCCGGCAGGTTGCGGCGGGCGGCGGGTCGTGCGGTCACCGGCTTGTGGCGTGTTGTGATGGTCGGCGGGTTACGACAGCCGACGGGTTGCACGGGCGGCGGGTCGTGATGGGTGGCGGGTTATGACAGCCGACGGGTCGTGGCGGGCGGCGGGTCGTGGCGGGTGGCGGGTTGCGGCGGGCGGCGCGCTGATGCGGGCGCTTCGGACTTTTCTCAAGTTGAAGAGCAATTCAACAGAAGAAAGCATTGCGCATCCCAACGCCGAAATGTTTCACGTGAAACATTTCAACGCGAAATTATTTTCCACCACGTTTTATCCCTCAAACAAGGGGTGCGAGAAACCGAAACCTTCGACAAGGACCCGCCTACACCAACGCTCCGCTCACCACGTCACCCCTACACCAACGCTCCACCCGCCACGTCATTTGACACTAACGTGCCACCCGCAATGTCACCCAACATCAGCCAAAGACATCCGTCCAACGAACGACCACCATAGGCTGTTGATCAGCGGCACCAACCAACAACGCCAACCAGCGACGCTCAACCAGCAACGTTCGAACAGAAACATCCAACCAGCCGTCGCTCGCTCACTGACTTCGGTTCAGCCGCTATCGCCACCACACACCCATAAAACGCTCCAATCTCCCCTCATCAGACACTCTGAATGTTTCACGTGAAACATTCAGAACGCAAAAAACCGCCTGCCGTGCGTGGCAGGCGGTTTCGCAAACCTATCCGTTTGAGCGAAAAGCGCCCAAGGGGCCTCCGCCTTACGAACGGTCCTACTACTCGCCAGAGGACTCCTTGCCGGCGGCCTCGACCGCAGAGCCGTCCTCGTCCATGTCGTCAATCTGGGACTCGTCCACGTCGGATGCCTCGTCATTCTTGCCCAGTTTCTTCTTCTTGCCGCGGCTCGAGATGGCCACCGCAGTCACACGATCCTTCTCGGCCACCTTCATCACGCACACGCCCTGGGTGGAACGTCCCAGTTCGGAAATGCCGGACACCGGAGTGCGCACGACCACGCCCTCCTCGGACATGATCATGATCTCGTCTTCCACGCCGACTATCTTCATAGCCGCAAGCAGGCCCTTCTTCTCGGTCATCGTGATGGTGAACACGCCCTGGCCGCCACGATGATGCTCAGGGTACTCGGACACCGGAGTGCGCTTGCCGAAGCCCTTCTCCGTGATGACGAAAAGATCAGTATCAGGCTGAGCTATTTCCATACCCAGCACCTTGGCGATAGGGGGCACGTTCATGCCGCGCACACCAGCCGTGGCGCGACCCATGGCGCGCACCTCGCCCTCGTCCCACATGATGGCCTTGCCGGCCGAAGATACCATAAGCACCTTCTCACCAGGGGCAACGCGCCGCACGCTTATCAACTCGTCACCATCTTTCAAGTTGATGGCAATCAACCCGTCGCGGCGAGTGCGGTCGTACTGGTCCATCGAGGTTTTCTTCACCATGCCATGGGCGGTGGCGAACATGAGGTACTCGTCGCCGGGGAAGTCTTTGGTGGCGATGACGGCGCTGATAGTCTCGCCCTTCTCAAGCGGCAGCAGGTTCACGATGGCCGTGCCGCGCGCATGGCGCGACGCCTCGGGAAGCTCGTACACTTTCAGGCGGTAGACCTTGCCCTTCGTTGAGAAGAACAGCATAAAGGAATGCGTCGAGGCAACGAACAGATGCTCGACGTAGTCGTTGTCTTTCAGGTTCACGCCCTGCATGCCCTTGCCGCCGCGCTTCTGCTGGCGGTACGTGGCCACCGGCAGGCGCTTCACGTAGCCGGACTTCGTGACCGTGACCACCATGTTTTCCTCAGCGATAAGATCCTCCACGTCAAGGTCCTTCGCCGCCTCGGACAAAAGGGTCTTGCGGGGCGAGCCGAACTTCTTCTTGACCTCCTGCAGCTCCTCCTTGATGATGGCGCGCACGAGGGCCGGGTCGCCAAGCACGCGCTTGTAGTAGGCGATGCGCTCAAGCAGCTCGGACAGCTCGTTCTGGATCTTCTCGCGCTCCAAGCCGGTCAGGCGGCGCAGGCGCATCTCCAGAATGGCGTCGGTTTGGCGCTTCGTCAGCCCGAACCGCTCGGTCAGGCGCTCGCCGGCCTCTTGGTCGGTCTGCGAGGAGCGGATGATACTGATGACCTCGTCGATGTTGTCCAGCGCGACGATCAATCCCTCCAAGATATGCGCGCGCTCTTCGGCTTTCGCCAGCTCGTAGCGCGTGCGGCGGACGATGACGTCCTCCTGGTGGGCGATGTAGTAGTGCAGCATCTCCTTGAGCGACAGCACGCGCGGCACGCCGTCCACCAGCGCCAGCATGATCACGCCGAAGCCCACCTGCAGCTGCGTGTGCTTGTACAGCTTGTTGAGCACCACCTGCGGGATGGCGTCTTTCTTCAGCTCGATGATGATGTCAACCGGAGAGTTGCGGTCGGCGCCGTCGTGGATGTTGCTGATCTCGGGCAGCTTCTTTTCACGCACAAGCTCGCCCAGCTTCTCCAGCAGGCGCTGGCGGTTCACCTGGTAGGGGATCTCAGTCACCACGATGGAACTCTTGCCGTTCTTGCCCTCCTGCACCTCGCAGCGGGCACGCACGGTGAGCGAGCCGCGACCCGTCTCGTAGGCGTCCAGGATGCCCTTGCGGCCCATGATGATGCCACCGGTGGGAAAGTCCGGGCCGGGCATGGCCTTCATCAGGTCCTCAGTGGACACCTCGGGGTCATCCAGCATAAGGCACGTGGCGTCGATAGCCTCGCCCAGGTTGTGCGGCGGAATGTTGGTCGCCATGCCCACGGCAATGCCCGACGAGCCGTTGACCAGCAGGTTCGGGAAGCGGGCGGGCAGCACGGTGGGCTCTTCCAAGCTTTCGTCGTAGTTGGGTTGGAAGTCCACCGTTTCTTTGTCCAGATCGCGCAGTATCTCCATGGCCGCTTTGTCCAAGCGCGCCTCGGTGTAGCGCATGGCGGCCGCCGAGTCGCCGTCGATGGAGCCGAAGTTGCCATGGCCGTCAACCAGCGGCACGCGCATGGAGAACGGCTGGGCCAGGCGCACCATGGTGTCGTACACGGCCGAATCGCCGTGCGGATGGTACTTGCCGATGACGTCGCCAACGGTACGCGCCGACTTCATGTGCGGACGGTTGGGCGTGTAGCCGGACTCGTTCATGGCGTACAGGATGCGACGGTGTACCGGCTTCAGGCCGTCGCGCACGTCGGGCAGAGCGCGCGAGACGATGACGCTCATCGAGTACTCAAGGAACGAGGTCTGCATCTCTTTGCCCAGGTAAGCCGAGCGGACAATGGTGCCTTCGCCCCCGTTGGCGCCCTCCACGATGGCGCCGTGCGGACTGCCCATGGACGAGGTATCTATGAGCGACCGGGCGCGGTCCTCCTCAGATGCCCCATGCACGGGACGGGAAGCGTCCCGTGCGGCGGATGCGCCTTCGGCGGAGGAGTCGGAAGCGTCGCCTCCTTCGCTGGCGGCCGCTTCTCCTTCCGATTCGCGGTCGGCGCGCTCGGCGTCGTAATCCTCTTCGGCGCGTGAGAGCAGCTTGCCGAATGCATCATCGCGAGCCGTCCCCTCGGAAGAGGACCCGGACGGCTCGAAATCTTCAGTGTTGTCAGCCATGTGTCTCCTCGGTTCTAAAATGTTTCACGTGAAACATTTTCTCTGCGAAACTTCGGACGCCGCACGGACCGCCGAATACCCGCGCTCGCGCGTCAGGCGGCCTCCCGCGAGCCGCCTGACGCCCCTGCTTGCGCAGGCAGCGTCCGCGACCCGGGCGGCGAAACGCTAGATGTCCAGGAAGCGGACATCTCGCGCGTGCTTCTGGATGAACTCCTTGCGCGGCTCCACCAAGTCTCCCATAAGCTCGCTCACCACGCGCTCCGCCTCGGCGGCGTCGTCGATGTTCACCTGCAGCAGCGTGCGGGTGGCCGGCTCCATGGTGGTCTCCCACAGCTGCTCGGGGTCCATCTCGCCCAGGCCTTTGTAGCGCTGCACGTCGAACTTGCCAGGCTCGTCGTATTCGGCCAGCACCGACGACAGCGACGACTCGTCGTAGATGTAACGCTCGATCTTGGGGTTGCGCGAGTTCTTCTTCTTGAGGCCGAAGATGGGCGGCTGCGCGATGTAGACGTAGCCGCGGTTGATAAGCTCGGGCATGTAGCGGTAGAAGAACGTGAGCAGAAGGCAGCGGATGTGCGCGCCGTCCACGTCGGCATCGGTCATGATGATGATGCGATGGTAGCGCGCCTGGTCGGCGTCGAAATCCTCGCCGATGTTCGTGCCGATGGCCGTGATGAGCGAGCTAATGGTGTCGCTGGACAGCGAACGGTGCAAGCCCGCGCGCTCAACGTTGAGGATCTTGCCGCGCAAGGGCAGGATGGCCTGCGTTTTGCGGTCGCGCGCCTGTTTGGCCGATCCACCTGCGGAATCGCCCTCTACAATGAAGATCTCGGACTCGGCCGGAGTCTTCGACGAGCAGTCGGCCAGCTTGCCCGGCAGCGCGAACGAGTCCAGCACGCCTTTGCGACGCGTCATCTCGCGCGCCTTGCGGGCGGCCTCGCGCGCCTTGAGAGCCTGCGTCGCCTTGCCGATGATGCGCTTGGCAGGCGCGGGGTTCTCCTCCAGGTATTCGGCCAGCCCCTGCGTCACGGCGTTCTGCACGAGCGGGCGAATCTCGGTGTTGCCCAGCTTCGTCTTCGTCTGGCCTTCGAACTGCGGGTCGTGCAGCTTCACCGAGATGATGGCCGCGCAGCCCTCGCGCGTGTCGTCGCCGGAGAGGTTGGAGTCCTTCTCCTTGAGGATGCCCTTGTTGCGCGCGTACTCGTTGATGGTGCGCGTGACGGCCTGCTTGAAGCCGTCGAGGTGCGTGCCGCCCTCGTGCGTGTTGATGTTGTTGGCGAACGCCATGACGGAGTTCGTGGAGTAGGACGTGGACCACTGCATGGCCACCTCCACCGTGCCGTCGACGTTCTCCGCCTCGAAGTAGATGGGCTTGTTGAGCGTTTCCTTGCCCTCGTTGAGGTACTTCACGAAGTCCACGATGCCGCCGGCGTACTGGAACACGTCGGTGCGCGGGTTGCCATCAGCGTCGGTAACGCGTTCGTCGTGCAGGATGATCTTGAGCCCCTTGTTGAGGAACGCCATCTCGCGGAAGCGGTTGGCCAGCGTGTCGTAGTCGTACACCGTGGTCTCGGTGAACACCTCGGGGTCGGGCCAGAACGTGGTCGTGGTGCCCGTGTGCTTGGCGGTGCCCACCTCGTGCAGCTTCTCGCAGGTCTTGCCGTGGTCGAAGGCGATGGCGTACTCCTTGCCGTCGCGGCGCACGTTCACCTCCACGCGGGTGGACAGCGCGTTCACCACCGACACGCCCACACCGTGCAGGCCGCCGGACACCTTGTACCCTTCGCCGCCGAACTTGCCGCCGGCGTGCAGGATGGTGAGGACCACCTCCACCGTGGGTATCTTCTCCTTCGGGTGCTTGTCCACCGGGATGCCGCGCCCGTTGTCTGCGACGGTGATGGAGTTGTCCTGATGGATCCACACCTCTATCTGGGTGCAGTACCCCGCCAAAGCCTCGTCCACGGAGTTGTCCACCACCTCGTACACCAGGTGGTGAAGCCCGCGCGGACCCGTCGAGCCAATGTACATGCCCGGACGCTTGCGGACCGCCTCCAAGCCTTCGAGGACTTGGATGTCGGAACCGTCGTAATGGTCAGGTTTGTTTGCCACTGACATGCTCCTTTTGTAGTGCGATATGTGGATGAACGGCGCTTGAACGCTAATCTTAAAAATTGTAGCACAGATGCGCAAGGTACGGATGAAAAACATCTTGTTTGAAGCCCCTGTGATGGCCTGTGGAGCGAGAGCGTGCGTCCCGAGGTCGTTTTTGTTGCCGTGAGGCCATTTTGCGAGGAAAGAGGCACAGCGCCAGGCGGCGAACCACGTTGGAACGCCGCTGGCGAAGGGGTGTCCGGAAGGAGGGGCGAATGGGGGGTGGAGGGTCCTCGATGAGAACACGCGCGGCCGAGGGGGGTGGGGCACGCAAGCGAGGGGCGAGCAAAAGCGCACGAGAAATGACGGGGGGCGAAGATGGCGAAAGGGAAAGAATCGGTCTTGAAGAAACGGGGTTTCGCACGATTGCCCGACAACGCGTTGACCTCCGCGCCCGAAACAAGGCACCGCATACGGCGGAGTTGCCGAAGGAGAACGCCCCGAATGTTTCACGTGAAACAATTGCTGGAGAACGTCCCGAATGTTTCACGTGAAACATTCGGGACGTTATTTGCCGGAGGCTTTTGTTACAGCCCCCCGGTTTTCGAGTCTCCCCATACGGCACCGGATCCGCTCTTCGGCGACGAACCCGGCAAACGGCAACGGACACCGCGTCCTTCCCCGTTCCGCGCGTGTCGGCATCCGAAGAAACGGGGATTTCGCTCGAGCGCGCCTCTCCGCCAGATCGCATCCCGCGGCCGCGCGCGGATACCCTCCGGCGGGCCTTTGTCGACAACCTTCGCATAATGAAGTCCTCGCGAGGCACCCCCCCGCACGCGCAAAATGCGACCTCGGATGACGACCCCGCATGCGAAGCGCTCGTGAGACACGCCCCTGCGCGCTCTCATACGGGGCGACCGCGAGGCACTCTCCCGAGCGGCATGCCGCGCGCAGCGACGCGTCGTGCTCCCTCACGTGACGCACCACTGCGCAGCGCCTCGCCCACGCCGGAATGTTTCACGTGAAACATTCCGGCATGAAACCACACGAAGGAGTCCAAAGCCCGCGCGCTCAACCAAAAACAAAGACCCGCTTCCCTCTCTCCCCACCGAGTGTTTCACGTGAAACACTTGACCGCTTGGAGGTGGAGCGCTTCGTCTCGCGCATGGTCGAAACAACGGGGAATGTTTCACGTGAAACATTCCCGCCGCGCGCCTATGCCCGGATCCCCGCGTCCGTGGGCGCCTACACCGGCCTTTCCAGCCGCACGACGCGCGCGCGGTCAAGCAAGTCGGCGTCGAAATAGTCCAGGTTCGTCGTAGTGACGAACGCCTGCATATCGTCTGTCACAAACGCAACCAGCGCCCGCCTCCGCGAGGCGTCAAGCTCGCTCATGACGTCGTCAAGCAGCAGCACCGGGTTCTGTCCCAGCATCTCGCGCATGATAGTCGCCTCGGCCAGTTTGAACGCGAGCACCACGCAACGCTGCTGCCCTTGGCTGCCGAACACCGCGGCGTTGCGGCCGTCGATGAAAAACTCCATCTTATCGGCATGAGGTCCGACCACCGACCTCCTGCGCGCGCGCTCCTCGGCGCCGCGCGCCTCCAAAGCGCGCGCCAACGCCTCCCGTGCCTCGTCACGAGCGAACGAGAACGTCCGGACCTTCCCCGGATCATGCTCCTCCCATGAAGGAACATAGCAGGCGTCCAACCTCTCCCGCCCATCGGAGATGTCTTCGTAGAACGCGCGCATAGAGCGTGAGAGCTTTTCGAACAACGCCGCGCGGTAGCACGTGAGCTGGGCGCCGCAAGTGATGAGCATCTCGTTCACGCTCTCCACCAAGGTGCGGTCGGCCTCGTCTTTGAGAAGCTTGTTCTTATGGCGCAGCACCTTTTCGTAATCGCGCCTGATGAGATGATGGTTGGCCGAAAGTTGGGATCCCAAGGCGTCCACGGCGGCGCGCCGGACGGACATCGATCCCTTGGCAAGCTCAAGGTCGTCGGGCGTGAACGTGACCGACGGGACGATGCCGCGCATGTCAACCGCCCTCTTCGGCTTCCCGTTCAGCAGGTGGCGTTTCTTCCCGTCCGAAAGACGCAGCTCCAGGGAAAGCTCGCGATTGCCATCCCCCGCATCGGCCCGCAAAAACCCGCAGGCGGCGCCGGAGCGGACAAGCTGCTCGACGGTCGGGTTGCGAAACGACGTGCGCGCCGTCAGAAGCTGGATGCCCTCCACGACGTTCGTCTTCCCAACGGCGTTGGGTCCTACAAGCACGGTCAGCGGGCCTACATTCTCCAGATCGAACGACTTGTAGCTGCGGAAATCGCGCAGCGCTATATGGCTGATAGACAGACCCACGCCAAAGGCCGCCCTGCTCTACGAGATGCGCACGGGCATGACCAGGTACAGGAAGTTCTCACCCTCGTCAGCCTTGAAGATGCCGGGTTTGAGCGAGGACTGTACCTCAAGAAACACCCGCTCCGTCTCGATCGACGCCAGACCCTCCAAAACATAGGAGTAGTTGAACGCTATCTCCAGGTTCTCCCCCTCCCCTTCGCAAGGAAGCGTCTCCTGAGCGGTGCCCACGTCCTGTGCCGCCGCCGAAAGCTGGACCGTCTGCGACGAGACGTCGATGCCGAACTTGACCGGGGAGCTCGCCTGCCCCAGCAGCGAGGCCCTCTTCACGCCTCCCACCAGATGGCCCACGTCCATGCTCACGCGCGTTGCATATGAGTCGGGCAGCAGCTGGCGGTAGTTGGGGAAGTTGCCCTCGATACGCCGATTGATGAACACCGTGTCGTGGTAGGTGACCACAATCTGGTTCTCCGCCAGCGCGATCCTCAGCGGATCGTCGGTGCGGGGAAGCGAGGCGATCTCCTGCAGGAACGAACCCGCTATGACCGCCTGGAAATCCTCGACGACCGAATCGGGGAGGTCGGCTTCGGTGATGGCCAGCCGGTACGAGTCGGTTGCGACCATTTTGAGTAAGGTCCCCTCCAAGGTGATGAGCACGCCGGTGAGGATGGCGCGGCTCTCGTCCTTCGACACCACGCGCGCGACGCGTTTGACCATGGAGGCGAACTGGGAAAACGGAATGGACACCTCCTGCTGCACGTCCACATGCGGGAATCCGGGGAAATCCTCGGCGTCGAGTGCCTTGATGGAGAACGAGGACGTGTCGCACGTGATGACGGCGGAATCCCCTTCGGAGGCGACATGCACCGCAGCGTCGGGCAGGTTCTTCACTATCTCGGAGAACAGCTTGCCCGGCAACACGCCGCGCCCCTCTTCCTCAACGAGCGCAGGGACTTCGTACTGAATGGAAAGTTCCAGGTCGGTAGCCTGGAGCGTGAGAGAGTCGGCGCGGGCGTCAAGGTAGATGCCCGACAAGATGGGAAGCGTCGACCTTGTGGCAATGCCCTTCAAGACGACAGCCAGTGCGTTTTGCAATTCCGTTTGGTTGATGCTGAACTTCACAACCGCTGCCTTTCTCTCGCCGTCTGCGCGTGCGGTTCCAGTATCGCACAACCCAGGGGCCGTGTGACGCGAGGCGCGGCAAAACCGCGTCCTTCCTTCGCTTCTTCGCTTCGGATCGAAATGGATTGTTTTTCGTTGCCGAATGTTTCACGTGAAACATTCGGAGTTGGGATCCGGGGTCGGGGAAGACGCGTTTGGGTTGGCGGAGTTGGGAATTGGCGGAGCTGAGGAGCAGCGGCGCATCGATTTTGACGAATCTGATGGGTTCGATGGGTTGGAAAAGGTCTTCTTTAATATGCATAAGGGTTTAATAGTTGTAATAATAAGGACGGTGGAAATGTTGACAACTCTTGTTTCCCCACGTCAATTGGGGAATTCTCTCTTCTTCGGCGTGTGCAGAGCGAGTTCCCGCCCTCAACACCAATTATCGCAAAAATTATCTTTCCAGGGAATCGGAAGGTTTTGCGCGTTCTTTCAGTTGGTTCTCCCCATGCTTTTCCGCAACACGGACGAGCGCGTTCGGGGCCGCCTCTCTCTCCGCGTTTCTTGCGGGGCCTTCTTGCAAGGCCGCTTCTCTTCGCCTGTCGACGAAGAGGGGGGTTGGCAAGCCCGGTTGGCCGAAGCGAACCCGCCGTGCCGCTTTCGGCTGCCGAGTCCGAGCGGCACGTGCGTTCGCGCGGGAAACGCCCATCGTGTGTGTGAGGGCTGCTTGGCAAAGCGGCGAATCCGCACAGCGCCCGAAATGTTTCACGTGAAACATTTCGACGATCGCAGGATGCAACCGGCGCCGCCGCAAGCCGAAAGTCGCACAGCCGCCACAAGCCGCAGGCCCCGCCGCCGCAAGCCGCAGGCCCCGCCGGCGCCACAAGCCGCAGCCCCCTTCGCCGTCCGGGACCCCTCGCGAGCAACGCACCCCACCCCGGCAGGGCGTCAGATTTCGCGGATGATCTGGCGGAGCGTCTCCAGCTCCTCGCGCAGCTCGCGGTTCTCCTTCATCTTCTCCTCCACGTTGGTGACCGAGTACATGACGGTGGAGTGGTCTCGGTTGAATTTCTTCCCAATGTCGTTGAAGGGCAGGTCGAGCATCTGCCGGCACAGGTAGATGGCGATCTGGCGCGCATAGATGATGTTGCGCGTGCGCTTCTTTCCCACGAGATCAGCAAGGCTCACCTTGTAAAACGCCCCGACTTCCTTCTGGATGTCCGCAATGGTCAGGCGCTTGGATGGGCCGCCGGAGAAGTGGTTCTCCAGAAGCGACCTTACGTCGCTAAGGTTTAGGTTCGGCTGGTTGAAGAACGTCATCTGGTAGATGACCTTGGTGACGGCGCTTTTCAGCTCGCGGATGTTGGAGCTTGAGCTTTCCGCGATGTACATCTGGATGTCGGCGGGGATGTCGAAGTCGTCCGGGCCTTCGGCTTCGCGGTACTCGTCCACGAAGCTCTTCACGATGCCGAGCTTCGTCTCTATTTCCGGCGGCTGGATGTCGAAGGTGCCGCCGGAGTTGAAGCGGCTCTTGTAGCGCTCGTCGATGTCGATGTTCTTCGGCGCGCGGTCGGCCGACAGCACCACCTGGCGCCCTTGGCTCGTCAGCTTGTTGAATATCTGGAACACGATGTCGAGCGTCTGCTTCTTGCCCTGAAGGTATTGGACATCGTCGATGAGCAGGACATCCGCCTCCTCGTAGCGCGTCTTGAAGTTCTTGTAGCTCGATTTCTCCTTGTCGTGCGCGGCGCTGGCCTCCATGTAGTCGGAGAGGAGTTCGGCGGAGTCCACGTAGATGACGGACAGGTGGGGCATCGTCTCGGTCACGTAGTTTTGTATGGCGCGCATGAGGTGCGTTTTGCCCAACCCCGACTTTCCGTAAATGAACAGGGGGTTCAGATGGGCTTTGCCCGGCATCTCGGCCACCGCCACAGCCATCGAGTACGCCATGCGGTTGGAATCCCCGATGACGAAGTTCTCGAACGTGAGCGTTGACGTGGGGTTTTCGGCGCACGGGCTGCTTTCGTCGGTCGCTGCGGAGTCGTTGGGCTCACGGCGGGCGTCGGCGGTGCGCGGGGCTTCGGCCGAGCCGGATTGCGCAGGCGCGACGCCACCGGCTTCGATCGGGCGGATCGCATCGGGCCGCGTCGCTGCCGCGGCGCCCGCGCGCGCGGCGGCGCCGGTTGCGGGAGAGCCAGAGACGGCGGCGCCCGCAGGGGCGAAGGCGGCGACAGCTGCGGGCGCAGCCGACGCGGCGGTGGGCGCCGGCGCAGCGACGGCGGTGACGGCCGCAGGCGCCGCCCCAGCCGCTGCGGGCGCAGCAGCGGCGGAGGGGCCGCCCGTGTTCGACGCCGTGTCGTCAACCTCGATGATCACGGTGAACGGAACCCGATGCAAATCCTCGAACGCTTGTTTGATAAGCGAGGAATAATGTCGCTCTATCCAGGTTCTAATGAAGTCGTTGTCGGCCGTCAGCATGGCGAACCCTTCGCTCATGGCCTGAAGGCGCAGACGGGAGAAGAACGCGTCTATTTGCGAAGGGTCTGTGCTGTTGTAGCTTTTAACCTGGTTGCACACGTCTTGCCAGGCTTGCTCGAGTGTTTGGCTGTCCATACGCTGCTTTCTTGGCGGGGAACCTCCGTCGGTCGCCGCCCCGCGTGCTTCCGAGGGCCGTCCGGCGTGGGTTCGATTGTATACAAAACCGAATGGTCAGGCAAAGACGTTCACAGGGAACGCGCCACTTGGTATCCCAGATTCGTCAAAACGCGCTTTTGCCCGTGCGTTTTCTCGATGAGGCCGGCTTTCTCGAGCTTGGAGAGCGCCGCGTGCGTGCTCGACGCAGGCGCGCCGGTCAGATGGGCGAGGTCGGTCACCCCCAAAGCCCCTTCGGAGAGGAACAGGGCAAGGAAGTCCCGCTCCCGCTGGGTCAAAGGGGAGGCGAGAGCGGCCGTCGGGTACTGACGGTATGGGTCGTGAGGCGCCGCGGCCACGGGCACGCCTGGCGCGGCGGGGTAGCCGTACCCGGCTCCTGCGGCGGGCATGGCGGGGTAGCCCGACGGCGCGTAGGGGTATGCGGGAGGAGCCTGGTAGGCGGCCGCAGCTGCGGCGGCAGGCGCAACTGCGGCGGCGGGGTAGCCAGCCGCTTGGTAGCTCGGATGCGCGAGGGGGGGCTCCTGGGCTTGGGGCCATGGACCCTCCAGGGGTCCTTGGCCTTGCATGCCGATCCGCTCCATTTCGCCGGGGACCCCTCCGGCCGGTTCCCCAGCTCCGCCCGGAACGTCGGAAGGATGGCGCTCAAGGCTGATGGTCACCACGGATCCGGTCCCAAGGTTGTCCTCTATAGCGATGGTCCCGTGCGAAAAGTCCAGGTACTCCTTCACAATGGGAAGGCCCGACCCCACGCCTCGTATGTAGCGTTTCATCGGCTCGACCGCCGAGGTGAATCCGGGGAGCTGGGCCTTCTCCTTCTGTCGTATCCCCGGCCCCTGGTCGGCGAACCGGATGGTGTTGCCCCCGTCGAGTATCGACACCGTCACTTCGGCGAAGCGCGCGTGGATGAAGTTTTCGGACACCTCCCGGATAACCGTGTAGGGGATGGTGCCGCCGGACGCCTTCGCCTGCTCGTAGACGCTCGAGGCAAGGTTTTCGATGTAGTCCGCGGTGGGCGCCGGGGCGATCTCGGTCACGCGCGGCGCGCTGAGGAGGTCGTCGTAGAGCGCTATTCGCGCCGTCGAGCTCACATGGGCGTAATCGTAGGGGCTTTCACCGTTCTCGGCGGGCGAGGGTGCGGGGTGACCTGCTTGTTCAATCTGGTTGTCCAATGGTGTTCCGTTTTTCAGATCGATTTTTCAGATTCATTCAAAGACTTTCATGAGCATTGTAGCGTTTTTTCACTTGAGAATCTATTCACCTGCGATGTTATAGAGGGGTAATTGGGGAAATCGGACGTTTGCAGAAAAATTCCCCGCTGTTTCACACGGTGTTTTCAAGGTTTTCCACTTTTCATTCAGAAATTGTGGAAAACAACAAGAAACAGGCTGAAAGCGGAAGGGGGAAACGGTGAAAAACCTCCCTCCATTGTTAATACCGTCTTGCCGAAAGGCGGCTTTTCGGAGAATCGGGCGTTCTTGGCTCGCGCCATCGTATGGACGTTCGTTTTGTCGAAGCTTCGGTCGGCCGAACGGGGGAATCCGCTCCCCCTTCGCTTCTTGAAAAGAAAAACACCAGTTCATGCGCATGTTTTTGTTTTCCTCTTTCACTAATGCCTGATGAGCGGCTTGTCAAATTTTTGCAAAATGCATCTTGACAAAACTGTCCTCATGGGGATTTCCACAACGCCTCTCGAATGAAAAAGAAGTTTTCAACATTTTCCACAATGAGCCGATGGAAAAAGACTCCCCGTCGCTTGAATTTCCCTTGTTTTCAGCATCCTCCGCCTTGATTTTCAATGGAGACCCCGATGTTTTTCAGTGTCGGCCGAGGCGAAAGGGAACGCCCGTTTCTCTGGGGCCTATCCAGTCTTCCTGCGATCCAACCCACCGCCCGCTCCACGAGCCCCGCTGCCCGCCTTTCTTCGCACCCCCCTCTGCGTCTCTGCGCTGCCGTGAGGCCCCTGCGAACCTGCTCTGATCACCGTGCGAGTCCACCGCGCCTCTCTGCGCTCCTTCCCTGCGCCCGCCTCCCCTGCGCGCTTGCTCGCCCCCGCCCCCCCGATCCCCTTCGGGCCGTCATGTGCCCCCGTCCCGTGCCAGCCGCGCCCCGTGCCCCCCGACCCCCGCAGCTTGCAGCCCTCTTCCCTCCCCCTTATCCCCAGGTTCTTTGCGTTCTTAGGTATTTTCCTTGACTCGGAGGGAACGTGCGATATACTTTCGAAGTTGCTCTGAACAACGGAAGGGAACAAAACATGAAGCGCACCTATCAGCCGAATACTCGCAAGCGGGCGAAGACCCACGGTTTCCGTGCCCGCATGTCGACCAAGGGTGGCCGCAGGGTTCTGGCCGCGCGCCGCGCGAAGGGCCGCAAGCGCCTGTGCGTGTAGGGGAGACGCGCGATTGGAGACCATCAAGTCCTCCGGGGACATCTCCGATCTGTTTTCCCATGGCAAGCGTTTGCACACGCCTTACCTCACGTTCATAGCGTCACCCACGAAGCAGCACGGCCCGCACGGTCGTGTTGCTTTTATTGCGGGCAAAAAGCTTGGAAACGCGGTGTGGCGCAATGCGGCGAAACGGCGCATGAGGGCCGTCTGCCATGAGTTGGGAGGCCCGTGGGAGGGCTTCGACGTGATATTTCTCGCGAAGTCGGGCGTTTGCAAGGTCTCTTATAGTAAAGTGCTAGCAGTATGCAGCGATACGTTGAAACAAGGCGGGATTCGACGGGGATGACGCGGGCGCAGCGTTTTTCAAGGCTTGCGAGGCAGATGCCATGCAACGTGGCGATGTTTCTCGTAACCTTTTATCGCAGCGCCGTGTCGCCTATGTTTCCCTCGTGTTGCCGGTTCACTCCAACGTGCTCGGAATACGCGCTCGACGCATTTCGGCGTTACGGCTTCGCGAAGGGGTTGAAGCTCACTGTGAAACGCGTGCTTCGCTGTCGTCCGGGCGGGCCTCACGGCTACGACCCGGTCCCTTGACGGCTCTCCGAATGCTTTCGGGGGCTTTCTCCAACACTGAAGGAAGGAACAGCTTAGAATGTGGGATGTAATCAAGGATTGGGTGTTTGAGGTCATCCATTTCTTCTACCAGATGTGCGGCGACTGGGGGCTTGCCATCATCATCGTCACCCTCATTATCCGACTGCTCCTCTTCCCCCTCATGCAGAAGCAGACGAAATCGTCGTACAACATGCAAAAGGTCCAGCCTCTCATGCAGGAGATCCAGCGCAAGTACTCCGACGATCCGCAGCGCATGCAGGAGGAGATGCAGAAGCTGTACGCCGAGGTCAAGTTCAACCCCTTGGCCGGCTGTCTTCCCATGCTCTTGCAGATGCCCGTGTTCATCGCGTTGTTCCAGGTGCTCAGCGAGATGGGCACGCGCACGCAGGGCACCTCCTATGAGTTCTACAACCTGGTGCCCAACCTGGTTATGCGTCCTTCTGAGGCTTTTGCCAGTGGATTTGGAACATTTGTTCCTTATTTGGTGCTGTTGGTGGTGTTCGCGGGCGCGACGTTCCTTCCCATGGTGCTCATGCAGCTGGGGAACAAGGACAACCCCCAGCGCAATCAAACGCTCATCATGTCCGGCGTCATGAGTTTGTTCATGCTGTGGATCGGTTGGGGGTCTCCGGCGGGCGTCCTTCTGTATTGGGGCGTTTCGTCGTTGTTCGGCCTCGCTCAGCAGCAGATCACCATGAGGATGATGAAGAAGAAGGATGCCGAAGAGGCGCAGACCATCGAAGTGAAGCCTATCGAAGTGGAGGTCACGCGCAAGGTGAAGAAGCCTCGTCCCACCAAGAAGAACACGGTGAAGAAAAAGTAGATGCCGCAAAGAGCCTCCGAATGTTTCACGTGAAACATTCGGAGGCTTTCCGTATAGGGTAAAGGAGCGCACCATGGCTGAAGAACATGTCGAAAGGCCCGAGGAAACGCTTGAGAGCGAAAGTGTTGGAACCGATGCGCCAGCCGAGGTCGGGGAATTGAGCGACGAAGAGCTTGATCGCATTGCGGACACGGCGATTGGCGCGTTGCAGGACATTCTCAAGTACTTCGACGTGGGAGAAGTGACCATCGACGAGTACGAGGGGGACGAAGGCGAGCTGATCCTCGACATCACAGGCGATGATCTGGCCGTGCTCATTGGGCGTCATGGCAAAACCCTCGACGCTTTGCAGTTCCTTGTGTCCGCTATCACGGTGCGCACCATCGGGTTCAGGTATCCCGTGATCGTCGATGTCGAAGGGTACAAGGGCCGCCAGCGCGAGAAGCTGGAGTCTATCGCCCGCTCGTCAGCCAATCGGGCGGCCAGCCAGCATCGCAGCATCAAACTGAGGCCCATGACTCCTTACGAGCGTCGTATCGTCCATATCGCTTTGAGGGATGACGACCGAGTGGAGACTGCTTCCGAGGGGGAGGGCAGCGCTCGGCATGTGGTGATTCTCCCTCGTTGACGGATGCTCCGCTTCCGTTGACCCCGTTTGCACGAATGAGAGGCAAGGCCCGCACACCTTGATGCGGGCCTTATTGTTGTCTATTGCTTTGGAATGTTTCACGTGAAACATTCCGTTGCGCGTTTGACGCGCTTGTGATGCCGACAGAAGCCGGGAAGGGGGCTGTTATGAACGACGCGTTGCTGAAAAGGCATTTGGAGTTGGTGATAGAGGCCAACAAGGTGACGAACATAACTCGCATCTCAACATGGGACGAGGGAATGCTTCTTCATGTGGAGGATTCCCTGGTGGGATTGCCGGAGGTTGTTGCAGCGCCGGAGGGACGCTACGTTGACCTTGGCTCGGGCGCCGGGTATCCCGGAATTCCCCTGGCTGTTGAGAGCGGTCGTCGCACGTTGCTGGTGGATTCAGTTGGGAAGAAGACGGCTATTTTGGATTCCATGGTACAAGAGCTGGGTTTGACCAATGTTGAAACCTATACGGGAAGGATCGAGGACCTCGCCAGGGAACAGCCTTGTTCCTTCGCCGTTGCAACGGCAAGGGCTTTGTCTCGTTTGTCCGTGTTGATGGAGCTTGCGTCTCCCCTTTTGATTTTGGGAGGAGTCTTGGTTTGTTACAAAGCGCATGTGGAGGAAGACGAGCTTGAGCACGCGCTGGCTTTGCAGGATCAGACGGGGATGTTTCTTTGCGGAGACAGGGAAGTGGATTTGCAGGGGAGGGAGAGGAGGATCATCTCTTTCAAGAAGAAGGCAGAGCCTTCGATCAACCTTCCCCGCAAAACTGGTTTTGCGCAAAAGCGTCCGCTTTGAGGGGCCTGCGCTTGTTGTTCAGGCGCGTGAGTTAGGTCGCGCTTGCATAGATTGCTTGCCCGGAATGTTTCACGTGAAACATTCCGGGTGAAGATGTCGGGCGAAATACTCTGCCGGCGATGTCCTGCTGGCAGGGAATTTCCCGATAGCGCGAACGTTCCACCACCAGCACATCGCAGAATCACGCCACATCGCAGAATCGCGCCAAACGGATTGCTGAGCTGCCGGCGCCCTGCCGCTTTTCGCCAAACGATCCGAAAACAACTCTCTTCCGGATCGCGCCAAGCGTCCCGTTATCAAGAAGCTGCCAGATCAAACCAAACGCCCTGTCGCCCTCGCTCTGCGCTCTGCGGAATCGCGCCAAACGCCCTTTCGTCCTCGCTCTGCCGGATCGCGCCAAACGCCCTGTCGCCCGCGTTCCTCAGGATCTCACCAAACGCCCTGTCGCCCGCGCTCTGCTGGATCGTGCCAAACGGATCGCCGACAGCGCACTGTTGTCAGCTTCCTGCCAACAGTTCCCCGGCGGCAACACCTTGCCAAAGTTTCATGATTTCTGCTGCAAGATGCGAAACAGGCGGCTTTGAGGACTCTCCACGTCGTTCCTTCTTGCCATCACTTCGTTGTGAATGGTTTCGCACACGCCTTCGAAATTCTCGTACACCTGCTCATTGGTGAACCTCAGCTCTTTTATCTCAAGCATCTCAAGGTATGTTGTCCGTATCCTGTCGTATCGGGCTTGACGTGGCGATGCGTGGGTGTCTCCATCAAGTTCTATGCTGAGCCGAGCTTTCCGGCAGAAGAAGTCCACGATATAAGGGTCTATGACCTTTTGCGCAACGAACGATGTTGGGTAGTGCCGCAAAAAGCCAAGCCAGAGCCGCTTTTCGGCGTACGTCATGGAATTTCTCATAGTTGATGCTCTTTGAGCGAGAATCTGCCTTCTTGTTTGTCCCATTGCCATCTGACGCTCCTTTGAATCGCTAGGCCTGCCCTCTTGTTGTCGTGCTATGGTATACCAAGCTTATTGACAGGGATCTTGCGCGTATCCAGCGAAAATCGTTCCAGTTGTTTCGCATGTCTTACGGGGATCCAATCCGGTTCTTGCCCGCTTCCAGCGCCGTTCCAGCGCTTTTCCAGTGTGTTTCTATCCTCTTCGCAATGGTTTGGACCGGCGAAGAGCGTTTGGCAGGGCAATCGTGCAAACCAGCTTGCTGAAATGTTTCACGTGAAACATTTCGGTTGCTCTATTCGTTTGTTTGCTGATCGAAAGAAGCAAGGGCACCCGGAGGGGTTATCTTGTTGATGGGCCTGTCGATTTGTCGTGAATGTTTCACGTGAAACACAAACAAGGTATACTGTCGTAGCAGTTAGGAAAGGGGGTCCCAGTGGGACTATTCGATGGTCTCAAACGAGACAAAAAACCAGCCGAGACTGTCAAACATGACGAACCAGAGCTTGTTGAGAACGAGATTGAAGATGAAATCTCGATAGATCATATCGAGGTGGTGGAACGCTCGGTTCCTACGAAGGTCGAAGAGACGCCTCCTCCTCCGAAACCCCTTAAATCCTTTAAAGACAAGGCCCCGGTCAGGCATGTGGTGGGGCAAACGAAGGTCATCGCGATTATTAACCAAAAGGGAGGCGTGGGGAAGTCGACCACGGCCATCGATCTTTCCGCAGCGCTCGGAGAGCTTGGAAAGCAGGTTCTCTTGGTTGATTTGGATCCCCAAGGAAACGCCTCAAGCGGTTTGGGCATAGAGAAGAGCCAGGTCAGCAACTGCGTGTACGATGTGCTCCTCAACGACGTCCCCATAGAGGACGTTATCATCCCCGATGTGTACGAGGGTTTGGACGTCGTGCCCGCGACCATAAACCTTGCCGGGGCCGAGGTTGAGCTTGTGTCGGAAATGGCTCGCGAGAATCGGCTCAAGGACGCAGTGGGGAGTTTGAGGGGCAGGTACGACTACATCTTCGTCGATTGTCCCCCATCTTTGGGCCTGTTGACGGTGAACGCGTTGGTTGCCGCCGACAAGCTGCTGATTCCCATCCAATGCGAGTTCTACGCGTTGGAGGGTGTGACAAAACTCCTTGATTCAATGAAACGTGTCAAAACACGCCTCAATCCAACGCTTGATATCTTCGGCGTGCTGCTGACCATGTACGACGGTCGGACCACGTTGTCGCGCCAGGTGGTGAGCGAGGTGAAGAACTATTTCGGCAAGGCTGTGTTCTCCACGCTCATTCCCCGTACAGTCAAGCTGTCGGAAGCGCCCAGTTTCGGACAGCCGATCACACAGTATGATCCAATGGGCAAAGGGGCCCAATCTTATACCGATCTTGCGAAGGAAGTGATACAGCGTGGCTAGGTCGACAAGGGGCGGTTTGGGAAGAGGATTGAATTCGCTGCTGGGAGGAGCATTCGAAGAGGCTGCCCCTGCGGAAAACTCCCAAAAGAGGGTTTTGGTGGAAGATGACGAGGTGCGTGCCGCCCGCAGAGGGCAGGCTTCGGCAGCGAACGCGGCCCCTTCGGTTAATCAAGAAAACCAAAAGGAAGCCGCTGATCAGCCTCGCAGCGAGGAATCCATTGTCGAGGAAGACGGGCAGGTGACCATCAAGAGCGTCATGCAGCGCCATACCGACGAGGTCCCCATTGACTCCGTCAGCCCCAATCCTGATCAGCCGCGCACCAACTTCAAGAAGGATCAGCTGGAAGAGCTTGCCGCCTCCATCGAGAAGGACGGGTTGCTCCAACCTATCTTGGTCAGGCCCATTGGGTATCAGAAGTACCAGATCATAGCCGGGGAGCGCCGGTGGCAGGCGTGCAAGATGGTGGGACTGCCAACGGTTCCGGTGCGCATAAAGGAAGCCGACGACGATCTGGCCCTTGAGCTTGCCTTGGTGGAGAACGTCCAGCGGTCGGACCTGAACCCCATCGAAGAGGCGTACGGGTACCGTCGTATGATGGAGAGACGGAATCTGACCCAGTCTGAAGTGGCGCAGGCGATGTCGAAGGGTCGTTCGACGGTGGCGAACGCCCTTAGGTTGCTCGAACTTCCGGAAGAGGCTCAGCAGCTGCTTTTCGAAGAGAAGATAACCGCCGGCCACGCGCGGGCTATTCTGTCCATTCCCACAAAGGAAGGTCGTCAGAAGCTTGCGGAGAAGATGGTGGCCGACAAACTGACGGTCCGCGAAGCCGAATCTATCGCCCGGCTGCTCTCGGGAAAGCGCGGGGAGAACCAGCAGCCGAAGGCTCCGGTTCCCAAGACGTTCAAAACCGTGGCTCGTGCGCTGAAGGACGTCCTCAATACGAATGTGAAGGTCAAATCCGTCAAGGGAAAGAACAAGATAGAAATAGAGTTCAAGGACGAAGAGGATCTGGAGAGGCTTTTCGAGGAGTTGATAGCCGCCGCATCGTGATGATGCGGAACGGTTGGAATCCGCAGAATGTTTCACGTGAAACATTCTGCGAGAGTGCGGCGTTCCTTTTTTGCCTTGGTCGCTTTGCTGTCGCAGATGAGCGGGCGCGTGTGTGCTAGGAGCGTTCGCTGAGATGGAACTCGCTAAAATGGTGTTCGTATTTGAAAAGGGCTGTGAAAGGCCCTTTTCTTATATGGCATGCGAGAGCGGGAGGAGCGGCCATGGCGGCAACAAAAGCTCGGCAGCTTAGATCATGCTTGGGCTGGATGCACAATAAAACTTGGTGGGTTCCTGGGCTTAGAGGGTGGCTGGCAGGTGACTGGAGCCGGCGGGTAGCTGAGCCCAACAAGCAGTCGGGCTGACGGGAACTGGGTCCAACGGGTGACTGGCGGGTGATTGGGGCCGGCGGGTGGCCGGAACTGGCAAATGGCTGGGCGGAACGGGCGATTCAGCGGGCAATCGAACTCAAAGTATGATCAACACCTGGGGAACGAAAGAGCGCAACGCTCGTCCAACTAGAGGGGGAGAATGTTTCACGTGAAACATTCTCCCCCTCTGTTAATTGCGGCGATACGTGTTTTTCAATTGGCCGCAGGCTCCATGGACGTCCGCGCCGCGGGAATCCCTGATAGTGGTTTCCGTGCCGCTTTTCTGCAATTCGCTCACCCACTCGTTCATCGTCCGCTGCGGACTGGGCTTGAAAGGCGCGCCCGGGACGGGGTTGATGGGGATGAGGTTCACATGGCAGAGCAGACCTGAGCAAAACGACTTCACTTTCGCAAGGTCCTCTGAAGAGTCGTTCACTCCTTTGATCATGAGATACTCAAGCGTGACCCGGCGTTTCGTTTTCCGGATGTAGCGGCGCAGGGCATTTTTCAGGTCGTCCAGCGAAAAAGAGGAGACTTTGGGCATGAGACTGTCGCGCACGGCTTGCGAGGCGGCGTGGAGGGAGACGGCAAGCGTGAACTGCTCAGGCTCGTTGGAAAAGCGATCTATGCCAGGAATGATTCCGCAGGTGGAAACGCTGATATGGCGTGCCCCTATGCCGAGGGCTTTCGGATCGTTGCATATGCGCAGCGCGGCGAGCACGTTGTCGTAATTGAGAAACGGCTCGCCCTGCCCCATTCCCACGATGTTCGTGACGCGGCGGCCGATGTCGTTGCGAACGGCGATCACCTGGTCCACTATCTCTCCCGGAAGGAGGTTGCGAGTCAGCCCCTCTTGGCCGGTCGCGCAAAAAGCGCATTGCATGGTGCAGCCGGCTTGGGTGGAGAAGCATACGGTGAGGCGTTCCTCGTTTCGAGACGGTATGGCCACTGTCTCGACGCACACCCCGTCGTCGTAGGAGAGTAGGTACTTGATAGTTCCGTCTTTCGACGTTCTTTTGTCTTGAATGACAGGGGACCCTAGGGAATAACCCTCCGCAAGGGCGGACCTCAGCTGCAAAGAGAGGTTGGTCATCTGGTCGTACGACGAGGCTCCATGCTTGTAAAGCCATTCGTAAAGCTGCTTTGCCCTGAAAGCGGGTTGACTCAGATCTCTCATCAGCGCTTCAAGCTGAGGGAGAGTGTATGCTTTGATGGATGGTTTCATGGCAGCCATTATACCTGTTTCACGTGAAACATTCCGCAGCACGCGGCAAGTCGTCTTTTGGGATGGGCGGTTTGATATACTGCTTTGGTCCATATCCGGCGAAAGGCGAAAGAAGGGGCCATGGTTGAGGACTTCAATCCTCGGCGGTATCGCGTGGCGGTGCTCGCAGGGGGAAAGAGCGGAGAACGGGAGGTTTCCCTCGCTTCGGGAGAGGGGGCGCTCAAAGCCCTCGAACAAGCGGGATTTAACGGCGTCCTGCTGGATCCCGCCGAGAAAGAGGACCTCAAACGGCTGATGGACGAGCCGTTCGATGTCGCCTTCCTGTGCCTTCATGGAAAATGGGGCGAAGATGGGACCATGCAGGGTTTCCTCGACTTGATCGGCCTGCCGTATACGTGTTCGGGGGTGTGGTCAAGCGCGCTTGCCATGGACAAACCCCAGTCGAAGCGCTATT
The DNA here is from genome assembly GCF_965361815.1 of Rubneribacter sp. Lineage (NCBI taxonomy): Bacteria > Bacillati > Actinomycetota > Coriobacteriia > Eggerthellales > Eggerthellaceae > Rubneribacter > Rubneribacter sp. The sequence continues at coordinate 12,795 of NZ_CBDTNW010000120.1, read as the reverse complement.
ACCGTGACGAGGGGATACCAACTCCCCCCGCTATCGTGGTGCGCGCGGGGGACCAGACGGACGCAGACGAAGTGTTTTCCCAGCTTGGGCATCGATGCGTGGTGAAGCCGGGTTCTGAAGGAAGCGCTTTGGGCGTGTTTATCGTGGAAGGAAGGGCCTCGTTGGAAGAGGCTCTTGAGAAGGCGCTGGCCTTGGATGACGAGGTTCTGATCGAGCGGTACATCAAGGGAATGGAGCTGACGGTTGCCGTTTTGGGCAACGAGGATCCGGAGGCGCTTCCTGTCATAGAGATAGTTCCCAAAAGCGAGTTTTACGATTTCGAATCGAAATATGCGCCCGGCGGGTCGCAGCATGTGTGCCCGGCCCGATTGTCCGTCGAAGACACCGCGAGGATCCAGGACTTTGCCGTAAGAGCCCACAAGGTTCTCGGATGCAGGGGCGTGTCCCGGTCGGACTTCATCTTGGAAGAAGACGGGTCGTGCTGGATTCTTGAAACCAACACGATTCCCGGTATGACGGAAACGTCGTTGCTGCCCGATGCCGCGCGCGCAGCGGGAATATCGTTTCCGCAATTGTGCACGAAGCTCGTGGAGCTTGCCCTTTCGTAAAAGAAACCTTGCACCCTGGATACGCTGAATGCGTCGAAAAAACAAGGGCCGAATGTTTCACGTGAAACATTCGGCCCTTGAAACGTCCGCAGCGTCGGCCATCCCGCAGCGTCGGCCATCCCGCAGCGTCGGCCATCCCGCAGCGTCGGCCATCCCGCAGCGTCGGCCATCCCGCAGCGTCGGCCGCGTGGCGCCGGGAAACGTCAGAACACTCCGCAGGACTTCAACGCGAACGCCGCAAGCGCCACAAGGGCGAAAATGAACGCCCAACTGGCAACGTAGCATCCCTTGTTTCCCTTGCGACCTTGCTCTATCAGCTTCTCGTTCATCTTGCGGCGGCTTTTCATGATGACCGTTCCCCTCTCCCGCGAAGGAAGGGGGATCGTTTTCTTCGGCTGCCACGTGCCGTTGCTCTGCAAAACGGAATCGACTGCCTGGGTTCCAAGGTCGATGTCGGGCCGAATGCCATCCGAAAGCCGCGCCGATAATCCTTGGACGAACGCGGAGAAAGGCTCGGAGAAGGCGGGATCATAGCAGATGATGGCGGCTTGGCCCCAGTAATGGCCGGGATCAGGGGAATCGGTGAACGCAACGAAAGAAAGGAGCGCCTTCGGATCCCAACCTCGTGCTTTGAAAATGCTCAAACGACGCGAGAGTGCGGCGTCGAAATAGCCCGCAAGGCAACCAAATCGGTTTTTCATCCAGGCGATATCGACTCCATCCTCTTCAATGAACACGATGTCGAAAACGTCTCCAACAAGATTGTCCGCGCCAAGCAGAGCCGCCGCGTCCTTTTTCGACTTCGTTTCGAATCGAGCGTACGTTCCGAAGTACCGTTCCGATTGCATACCGTGCTCCTCCGCTGTTTTTCCTCCGCTGTTGCCGGCGGGCGGCTTCCCTTTTGCGTGCGCCCGCGTATGCGGGCATGTGTTCACCGTGAGGGGATTTGTGTGATTCCATGATAGATGATAGGCTGATTCTTATGGATAAACAACGAATGCTCAACCATGATGCCCTGCAAAGCTTCATAAGCGAAGGCACGCCCAAAGCTGTGAGAGAACGCTACGCCGCGTTGTCCGCGCTTGCCGAGAACGCTGATTTCGGCGATCTTGATCGCAACATCGTCGTGCTCGACACCGAGACCACGGGACTCTCGTTCAACCATGACGAACTCACCCAGATCGCCGCCGCGCGCATGGAACGCGGCGTCATAACGGATTGGTTCGTGACGTTCGTGAACCCTGGCAAGCCCATTCCGGAGGACGTGGCCCGCCTGACCGACATACATGACGAGGATGTGGCTTCCGCCCCTTCTCCGGCTGAAGCGCTGTCGCGTTTGGCCGAGTTCGTTGGGGATGCGACGGTGGTGGCCCATAACATGGAGTTCGACCGCACGTTCACCACGAGGCACGAAGAGGGTTCCCCTTTGCTGTCGTGCACGTGGATAGACTCCCTCGACCTGGCGCGCATCGCGCTGCCACGTTTGAAATCCCACCGGCTGCTTGATTTGGTGAAGGCGTTCGGCGCTCCCCTGTCAACCCATCGCGCGGATGCCGACGTGGCGTCAACCTGCGCCATATTCCGCATTCTGCTTGCAGGGGTGGCTGCCATGCCCCCCTCCCTGGTGCGCGAGATAGCCGGGTTGGCCTCCAAGGACCAATGGTGCTCGCAGGTGGTGTTCGAGAAAATTGCCGCCCTGCAGGAAGATGACGCGTTCCGCGCGCATTTCGCGCATCCGGGTTCGGATGTTTCACGTGAAACATCCGGCGACGGGGAGGAAAATGTTTCACGTGAAACATCCGACGCTGCGCGGAGGTTCTCGCTCAAAGCGCTCAGAAGGGTCCGCTTGACCAAAACGGAGCGCGCCGCGAAGGTGGATGCGGACGACATAGCGTCCGATCCTCAGCGCGAGCTTGTGTTTCCAAGCGACGCCGCCATAGGCGAGGCGTTTTCGGAGAAGGGGCTTGTCGGCTCGCTGTACGAGCGGTTCGAGCCGCGCGCGGAACAGGCGGCCATGGCCGAGGCGGTGAGGAGCGCGTTCGCGTCTTCGGAGAATCTCATGGTCGAAGCGGGAACGGGTGTGGGGAAATCCATGGCGTACCTGGTGCCCTCGGCGCTGACGGCTCAGGCGAACAACATCGCCCTCGGCGTTGCCACGAAAACGAACGCGCTGCTCGACCAGCTGGTGCACCATGAGCTGCCGGCTCTGGCGAAGGCTTTGGCCAAGCTGCGGCCTGAGCGCCATCCTCTGACGTTCGCGCCGCTCAAGGGCTTCTCGCATTATCCGTGCCTCAGGAAGATAGAACGCATCCTGGGCGAGGAAAACCATATGCGCCTGGTGGCGGGAAGGGAGCAGTCGCAAGCTCCGGCGTTGGCCGCTTTGCTGTCGTTCGTGGAGCAGACGGGCTACGACGACATGGACGGCCTCAAGATAGATTACCGCTTGCTGCCGCGCCGCGCCATCACCACGACAAGCCACGATTGCCTGCGGCGCAAGTGCCCGTACTTCGGAACGTCGTGCTTCGTCCACGGCGCGCGTCGCCGCGCGGAGGAGGCGGACATCGTGGTGACGAACCACAGCCTGCTGTTCTGCGACCTTGCGGCAGACGGCGGGCTGCTTCCCCCCATTCGGTATTGGACCGTGGACGAGGCCCACGGCGCCGAGGCCGAGGCCCGCCGGGCGTTTTCGGTGGAGCTGTCGGCTGAGGACATAGTCCACCTTGCCAACCGCGTGGGTTCGGACGAATCTTCTCGAAACGTGTTCGTGCGTGCGGAGCGGCGCGTGGTGGTTCCCGGAAGCGAAGAGGGCACGTCGCTGTTCTACGCCCTTACCGGCAAGGCGCGCGAGGCGGGGAGGATGTATGCCGAAGACGCGCGCGAGTTCAGCGACAGCCTGAAAAGCCTTTTGTTCTTCGACCAGAGCAAGAAAGGCCGAGGCTACGAGACCGTCGAGCTATGGATCAACGACGACATTCGCCACAGCGCGACGTTCGGCCATGTGGCGGAGCTGGGCCGCTCCATGGCGCAAAAAGCGGAGAAACTTGTTACCGCATGTCAAGAGCTTGTGGGCTACTTGGAGGAAGTGGACGGCGTCGCGGAGATACAAAGGGAAGTGGCGGCCTGCGCAATAGAGCTGAAGGAGCAGATAAGCGCGGTGGACATCATATTGAGCGCCGCTCCGGAGGCTTACGCGTACTCCGCAACGCTCAATCGCAAGAAGGATCGCCTGGCCGAAAAGCTGGAAGCGCTGCCCATCAACGTGGGGGACGTGCTCAACGAAACCTTGTACGCGCGCACTCATTCGATTGTGTTCGCTTCCGCCACGCTGGTTGTGAACGGGACGTTCGACTCGTTCGAGCACTCGTTGGGGCTGAACGCATCGGAGTTTTCGCGGTGCCGCGCGCTCAAGCTCGATTCATGCTACGACTTCGACGGACACATGACGGTGTACGTGGCAAACGACATGCCCGAGCCGAACGACCCTTCGTATTTGGAGAGGCTGCAGCGCTTGCTGGTGGATGTCCACCGGGCGCAGCAGGGATCCATGCTGACCCTGTTCACCAACCGCCGCGAGATGGAGCGGTGCTACGACGAGGTCCAACCCCCTCTCAAAGAGGACGACTTGAGGGTTGTGTGCCAGAAATGGGGCGTCTCCGTGAAGGGGCTGCGGGACGACTTTCTGGCGGACGAGCACCTTTCGCTTTTCGCGCTCAAAAGCTTCTGGGAGGGATTCGACGCGCCCGGAGCAACCTTGAAAGGCGTGGTCATCCCCAAGCTGCCGTTTTCGAAGCCGACCGATCCCCTGTCGTGCGAACGCGCGGCGCGGGACGACCAGGCATGGAGGCGCTATGTGCTTCCCGCAGCCATTCTGGAGACGAAGCAGGCGGCCGGGCGGCTCATCCGCACCGCCGACGACACCGGCGTGCTCATTTTGGCCGACAAACGCCTGATCACGAAAAGCTACGGCAAGGCGTTCCTCAACTCCCTGCCCAGCAAGACGATCAAGATCATGACTGCTGCGGAGATAGCGGAAGATCTGCGCAATCGCCGTCTCTGACCGCATGGAGCCAAGGATATGGCGAAGCAAGACGACAAATTCACGCGCGCTGCGCACATCAAAAGACACACGAAGGGCACGTCGAACGAAATATCGTTCAGCGTCCTTGATGCGGCGCGCGAGACGCTCGATGACAAGAGGAATCGCGACGGGGTCGCTTCCCGGTTCGGCAAAATATCCCTGTTCACCCTGCCGGGCAGGAGGAAGAAGCCGTCCGGAACGCCCGTGAAGGAGCAGGGGCTGCCGCTGTCCGACGGGGGTTTCGCGGCGGCGGGAGGAAAAGGCTCGCTTTCCCGATACGATGCGCTCGATTTCGCGTCGTCGGCTGTGGAGGAGGCGAAGGACTCCAAGAGGGGCGACGACCGCATTGAGGGCGGCGCTCTGGCGAACGGTGCCGCCGCTTTGCCTGCGGCCGACAGGTTGAGCGTCGAAGTGGAATCGAGCACCGCGCGGGATATCGGCGCGGCGCTTGTGCAGGAAGTGGCTCCCAGCTTGGGGCGCGCGGGCGACGGGTTGGACGGGCTGGGCGCGCTCGGCGGGCTGGGCGTGCGCGACAACGATGTTTCACGTGAAACATCTCATCCGGCGAAACCGCCGCGCTCCCCCGAAGAGGAAGTGGCTCGGCGCAAGGCACGGCGGCGCCTGAGCAGAATAGCGGCCGCGGTCGTCGTCGTGTCGGTGGTGGCCGCGCTCACAGCCGTAGGGGGCTTCTACCTTTACAAAGAGGTTCGGCACCAAAGGGAGAACGTCAACCTGCTCAACGAGGCCCTGAATTTGGTGAACGAGGCCGACCAAGCCATCATAGAGATGGACGACCTCGTGTCCAATCCGTTCGGAGAGGATTTCGCGAATCGCTGCAAGAAGGTTCAGGCCGGCTTGGAGCAAACGGCGGCGTCCCTGAGCGCTGCGGACGAGAAGGCCCGCGCGGCGTCGATGGAGCTTCGGGACGCGCGCGAGAAGGAGGCGGCGAACCAAACCGTGGCCGCCGTGTCCGCGCGCAAGGAGCTTTTGAACACAGGCGGGCAGTTGTTGGAGGACGCGCAGAGAGCATGGGCCGCATCGGTTTCCCTTGAGGAAGCGTGGGAGGCCGTGCTGGAGGCCGATGCGTTGGCCCGCGACGCGGCCGAACTGGTGACCGACGCAACCGCCGAGAACGTGCAGGCGTCCAAAGACAAGACGAACGAAGCGCTGACCGCGTTTGCAGAGGCCCGCTCCGCTTTGGAGAGCGTGCAGGCGTCTTTCCCCGACGCGGATTTGTCTTCCCTGATGGGGTACGTGGACAAGCGAGTTGAGGCGCTTTCCCACGCCGTTTCCTCCAACGACGCGCTCCTTGCGAAGAACAAGGAGGAGGCAAGCGCCCAAAACGACGCCTACAACGCGGCCGACGCGGAAGCCGTCTCCCTCGCGCGCTCTCTTCCGGCCGATCCGTCGGATATCGTGTTCGAAGCGTACGAGCGCGCCACCGAGCGCTTGTCCGAATCTTATGCAACGGCCCGTTCACAGGCTGGAACGGCCGATGCTTTTATTCGCGATTACTTGGGGGCAGGAAGCAAATAGCGTATACTTGCACTATGTATGCCTTGTTGGAAAAGCCAAGGAACGAAAGGCAAAGCGTATGCCGGAAATAGCAGATCACGTCGCGTACCTGTCCCAGGAAATCGGGCCGCGTCCGGCGGGCACCGAAGAAGAGCAGCAGGCGGCGCTGTATATAACCGAACAAATGCAGAAGGATGCCGGCCTTTCCGCCGTGATTGAGGACTTCAACGGCGCGCCGAACGCCGAGGTGCCCCGCATGATATGCTGCGCATGCTCGGTGCTGGTGGCCCTTGCGTCTTTGTTCCTTCCCGTCATGGGGGTTCCCTCCATCATCGTCTCTTTGGCAGCCGCGCTTCTGTTTGCTGCGGAGGCTTTCGACAGGCCTTTGCTGTCCAGGTTGTTCGAGCGCGGCGTGAGCCAGAACGTCGTGGCCAAGTACGATCCCGGGTACACGCCCGAGGGAACGGGGCCACGGCGCCGCAAAGTGATTTTGGTGGCGCGTTACGACAGTGGAAAAGTGCGTTCTGAACTGGGAGGATCGTTGGTTGGGATCCTCCCTGCGCTGCAGTGGGCCACGCTCGGCGCCATGGTTGGCCTTCCGGTGATCCTGGTTTTGCGCAACGCGGTGTTCCTGAACGCCGAAGGCGCTCTGGCCGTGGTGATGAACGTGCTGACGGTGCTGGCGGTCGTGCTGGCGGCCGTTCCTTTGGCGGTGGGCGTTCTGCATAAGCTCGCTTCGTACAATGAGGCCGCGAACAGCAACGCAGCGGGAACCGCGGTGCTGTTGGAAGTGGCGCGTCGTGTGGGCCGCGGCCGCGTGAGCGAGGCCGAGCTGGCCGAGCGCGAGAACGCCGCCATCCACGGCGAAGAGGCCGCCCGCGCGGCGGGCCTTGTGCCCGAAGGCGCCGATCTGGTGTACGAGGCGCAATCCCTCAAACCGCCCGAGCCCACGCCCCAGACGCCCGAAGCGCGCCTGGCCGCCGCCAAAGCGGCCGTGGCGGCGCTCACCGGCAAGCCGGTCAGCGGCATGGCGGCATCGGACATCGCCCAGAACCTCGTGCAGATCAAAGAGCCTCCCCTTCAGCATCCCTCGGAGGAGGATTTTCGCGAACAGCGCGGGGAGACGTTCGAGGCGTTCTCGACCATTCCTCCCGACACCGTGCAAGCCGCCCTCGCCAACGTGGAGAAGGCGGCCGAAGCGGCGGCTGCGGAGGGGCTTGCGGATGCCGGCGCTTCAGAACAGCCGGTTGCCGGCATTGCTCCGCAACCGATGGTTGAACAGCCGGTTTCCGCAGCCACGCCCTCGGACGGCGTTCCGGACTGGTTCAAGAAGGCCCAAGAGAAGGCCAAGCGTCCTCGGACGGCGGACAAGCCGGTTCAGCGTTCCCGCTACGCAAGCGCTTTGGACGCGGCGGTGGCGGAGAGCGCAGGGCATTTCGCCGAGGCGAATCTGATTGTGGAGCAGCGGCTTGAGCAGGTGCTTGACGAAGGCCGCGAGGAGATACGCGAGATCAAGGCGCCGCAATGGGGGAAGAATCCCGATGTCGCCGATCCGTCGGCCGACCGCGTTGCCTCGCAGGAGGCCGTCGAGCAGGAGCTGGCGGCTGCGTTCTCCGGCGAAAGGGTCCAGGAGGGCGCGTCGAACGCGCAAAACGCGGGCGCGGAAGGGGGAAACGCTTCTGACGGAGAGGCCGCTCCCGGGGCTTTGCCGGCTGTTGCGGCGGCTTCCAACGCCGTTGCCGCGTACGAGGGAACGCACGACGGATCCGATGGATCCGACGAACCCTGGCGGGTTTCGGAGCAGGACGGCGCTGCCGTTGCGGCAGGCCAAGATGGCTCGGGCGATGTTTCGGCCGCAAAACGCGAGGCCGACCCCTTCTCGACCACTGCGATGGCGCCCATCGATGTGAGCACGTTGAACATAGACGACGTTCCCGCCGTGTCCGAGCCGTCGATGCCCGCGTTCCTTGATCCGCGGAAAGTTCGGGAAGAGGCCGAAGCCGCCAGGCAGGACGGCATTCGCACGGGCAACCGCGTAGATGTCACCGACGCGTCCATAGGAGCGAGCGGGCGCATAGAGATGGGCGACGCCCAACCGCGTAAGTCCGCTCGGCAGCCGCAGGTCGACGCCCAGCAGGCGTCGCAGCAGGCGGAAGCCTCGTCGCGCCGTCCCATCGTTCTGCCCGATATAGGCGTATCCGCCGCCAAGCCGGCCCCCATCACCGAGCTGCCCAAGCAGCGCGCTCCTTTGGCCGATGTGGAGAACGCGGGCAAGACCGCCGCGAAAAGCCTGCTCACCATGCTTCCGTCCATCAGCGTGGGCGACGCCTCCAACGAGGTTGCCCCGTCGGATACCGCCGAGAAGCACGACGAGCCCGCAAAGAGGAAATCCTCTTTGCTCGCATCGCTGCCCTCTTTGTCAGGGGCGATCGCGCGGTCGGGCGGTGCTGACAGCAGGAACTCCAACGTCAACGCGGCCGGGGCGTTCGTCCCCGCCGGTGCGACCGGGGCGTTCGCTCCCATCGGCGACGAGTTGCTTGAGAACGTGGATCCCGACGACATCTACGTGGACGATGCGGACGATTCCGCGTACGATGAGAATTTCACCGAGACCGGGGCTTTCGCAGGACCCGGCTACGTGGAGATGCCGAAATCGCGCGTGCGCCGGTTGTTCGACCGGTTCCGTCGCAAGGACAAAGAGGACGAAGCTAGCACCCAGGAATGGCTCGACGTCGACGAATCCTTCGACGCCCGCACGGTGGGTGCGCAGCGCGGTGGTTGGGAGAGCTTCCGCGAAGATGGCGAAGCGGGCGACACTGCCGACATGACCAGGCGCGACGCTTATGAGGAGCCTTACGTTGGCACGGAGATAGACCAATTCGAAGAGGATTCGTTCTACTCCGATGACAAGTATTATCGCCAGGACGCCTACGACGAGGGGGCGTACGACGGCGAGGCGTATAGTGAGGAGTACGACGGCGGAGCGTACGACAATGAGGCGCCTGCCGGCGGAGCGTACGAAGACGAACCCTATGCTCCAACGGATGAGGGATACTCCGCGGACGATGGCCGGCACCGTTGGAACGGAGGCGCGTTCTCGTCCCGCCGAATGGAAAGCGCCGATCTTGACTCCGAGACCCTTGCTGAAGAGTCCGCCCAGGCCGCTTTGCCGGACGCCGAAATCTCTGAGGAGCTTCAGCAGATTTACCAGTTCCGCAACCCCGATGTCAACACCGAGGTGTGGTTTGTGTCCCTAGGCTCGGAATTGGCCCAGAACAGCGGCATGAGGGCGTTTTTGGCCGAGCATCAGCAAGAGTTGCGCGGTGCGATCATCATCGAGCTTGATTCGCTGGGAGCCGGGGATCTGTGCATGATCGAGCAGGAGGGCATGTACAAGCGCGCGAAAACCTCCTCTCGCATGAAGCGCTACATCAAGAAGGCGTCGCAGGCCACTGGATTGAGTGTGGGATCGGCCCGTATCCTGTGGGGCGATAGTTCTGCGTCGTACGCCATCAAGCATGGACAGCAGGCCATGCATCTGGTGGGCATGGCCGGAGGCAAGCCCGCGTTCTTCGCACAGAGCGATGATGTGCTGGAAAACGTGGACGAAGACGTGCTGAACGCGAACGCAGGGTTTGTTATGGAGTTGTTGAAGAATATATAAGGGGTAGGGGGCGAGCTTAGCTGGCGATTCGCAAGCTTGCCCTATAATGCTCTGCCGTGCGTTCTCACGCGCACGGTTCTTATCACGAATAGATGCGAGAGTCGGCTGGTCGCCGGCTTGAGCGCAAGACAGAGAGGTGTTTTTAGCCATGGCCATCGAAGCTTACTGCGTGAAGTGCAAGGCGAAGAAGATCATGAAGGATCCCGTCGAGAGCACGACGAAGAACGGCAAGCCCATCACGAAGGGCAAGTGCCCCGACTGCGGTACCACGATCTGCCGCATTGGCGCTGCGAAGTAGCTTCGCAACCTGGGTGGACCCACAACTTGGCGAACGGCGTCCGTTTCGAACGGACGCCGTTTTTTTGTGCCGAGCATGCGCCGCGCGCGTGCCGAGTGTTTCACGTGAAACATTTTGCAGTGCTTCGAAGATGCTTTGTCGAAGGCGCATAGTCGAAGACGCTTCGATGTTCTGCGTTTCTGCGGCGATTCGGAGTTCCAACAGCGTTCGCATACCTTGGAATGTTTCACGTGAAACATTTTGCGGCGTTTGGGAGAATTCTCGTTTCGGGGGCTTCCTCGTTCTGGAGCTGCCTCTGTGTTTCAGGGTGTTTTGCGGCTCTGCGATATTTCGCGTTTTTGGATTGGCCTTTTGGCAGCGCCCTTTAGGAGTCCTTTCCCGGGAGGGCTTCGAGGGCGTGGGATTCCGGCAGCGCGTTTGCAGCGGGCTTTACGCTTCCGCGTCGCTTCGGCTTTGCATCCGAAATGCCGCCGGTGTCTCGCATGCAGAATGTTTCACGTGAAACATTTTTGCGGCGTTTGGGAGGCTTCCTCGCATTGAGGAGACTCTGGGCCTCGGGGACGCTCGCGATTCAAAGGAGTTCGGTGTTCCCATAACACTTCTACCCCTGCAACATTCGGTGCTCTTATGCGCTGCAGGAAGGTTCCTTCTGCTTCTGCAATGCCTCATTGTTCTTGCGGCGAGTGTGCCTTTCGTTCCCGCGACGTTTCGGCGTCCCTGCGGCGCGCGTTTCCCTCGACAGCACTCCGCATTCTTGCATTCCAATGCTCTTGCGCCGTACATGCTGAATGTTTCACGTGAAACATTCAGCCAAACGGAATTCCAATCCGCATCTAGCGCCTTTTCACCGACGAAGCGTGCAATGAACGCTACCTTGCTGCCCCCGTCGGAGTATCATGATGAGATTATCGTCAGCATGTCCGTTCAATTGCCCAGCCCTTCGTCGCAGGCCGTGCGCGCCTCCGTCGCAGGTGCATAGGGCCTGTTGCTTTGTTCGTTGTTTCAACAGGGAGCCGCGTTCGCGGCGGAAAGGGTTTGCTATGGGAGATGAGAAGAAGATTGCCCTGTATGAGAACTTCAAGGCTGTGAACACCATCGGCATCGACAGCTACGAGCAATATGATGTGAAACGCGGCCTGCGCAACGCCGACGGAACCGGCGTCTTGGCCGGGTTGACGAACATCTCCAATGTTCACGGCTACGTAATTTCCGACAACGAGAAGATCGCAGATGACGGCATGCTGCGATATCGCGGCTACGACATCTGCGACCTGCTGGATGTCGATGACGCCGAACGCCGTTTCAACTACGAAGAAGTGGCGTACCTCCTGCTCATGGGAGAGTTGCCCACACGCGAGCAACTTGATCGGTTCATTGCTGCCCTCGATGCCGAACGAGAGCTGCCCAACGGCTTCACCGCGTCAATGATCATGCGCGACACGCCGCCCGATATCATGAACGTGCTTGCGCGCACCGTCTTGCTGCTTTACGCGTACGACGACAACGCCGAGGACCGGTCGGCCCATCATGAGGTGCATACGGCCATCTCGCTCATCTCCCGTCTTCCGCGCATCATGGTGCTGACCTATTACGCCATGCGTGCCCGTTACAACAACGAATCCATGATCATGCACCGTTTCGTGCCGGGTCAATCCACGGCCGAGACTATTTTGTCCATGTTACGCCCCGATCGTTCGTTCAGGCCGGAAGAAGCGCGGATGCTCGACATCATGCTGTGCCTGCATGCCGAACATGGCGGCGGAAACAACTCAACTTTCGTCACGCGTGTGATGACCTCAGCCGACACCGATCCCTACTCCACCTACGCCGCCGCCATGGGGTCGTTGAAGGGTCGGCGTCATGGCGGGGCGAACCACCAGGCGATAGCCATGCAAAAGGAAATCAAGCAAAATGTGAGCGACTGGTCTGACGAGGGCCAAGTGGCCGACTACCTGGCAAAAATAGTCAACAAGGAGGCATTCGACCGAACAGGACTCGTGTACGGAATGGGCCACGCGGTGTACACAAAATCAGATCCACGCGCCATATTATGTAAGCAATTTGCTGAACGTTTGGCGAAGGGAACGGAATTTGAAGCAGAATTCGAGCTTCTCAAGTCCATCGAACGCCTTACGCCTGAGGTTATTTTGCAGCAAAAGGGCACGAACAAAGACATATGCGCGAATGTGGATATGTATTCAGGATTCGTCTACTCGATGATGGGGATTCCAGAAGACTTGTTTACGCCGCTGTTCGTCTGCGGGCGCATGTCTGGTTGGGCCGCGCATCGCTTCGAGGAGATAGTGTCGGGCAAGCGCATCATTCGGCCGGCGTACAAGTCCGCTCGCAGCGGAAAACGAGCGTATATTCCTCTTGATGAACGCTAGAGCAGGAAACGTTCATAGGGGCGTGCGAATCGGAATGCGTGAGTGCTCCATGCTTGGGTAGCCAGCTGTTTTGAGTTGGCAGAGGCGTAGTTGCTGGTTGCTCACGTTTCCTTGAAATTGGAGGGGCTCAAGGTTTCACGGGAAACATCGAGCCCCTTGTTGTTCCTGCAGTGCAGTCGCGTACGACAAAACTTCCGGTCCTCGGGTCCCCCCCCCCTAGAATGTTTCACGTGAAACATTCTAGG